>NZ_JBRJHH010000014.1:0-133717 GCF_053628915.1 Pseudoalteromonas sp. MBR-15 | reverse complement strand
CGTTTTAATTTCGTCATTTTTTCACCCAAATTTGTATGCTTATTAGCATAACATTTCTTTCTTAATGGGTGGCCAAATTAACTATGCCACTATATTGTGATATGTTAAAGAAGTACTTTGAGTTACTAACGACGTTCACTTTATTCAAAGAACCATGAATGAAAAAAGTTTAACTGAGTGCTTGATATAAAATTATTACAAAAGAAAAACTTAAACGATGAAGCTTTTAAATATTAAATTATATTTTACCAATCTAAAGCCATACACAACCAATGTAAAACGTATGCCAACACAAACAGCATGAACGACTTCTTCTTTACCACTATATGGATACTGAAAGTAAAGATGTACAAAAGCAAGTATGAGGAGAAATCTAATAACGACATGTTAGCCTCTATCTATAACTGGCATTATTTACATACCCGCAATGATCCACTCAGTAAAGCGAGTTAAGAGTAGGTAATTAGCTCAACAAATAAATTGAACAAGTTTTACATCTAAAGTCAGCCAATATCTCGTTAGCAAAAAAAAGAGGCTGCAAATGCAAGCCTCTTTGAACACAACATAACGTTTGGAAATTAACGAACGCGGCGTCGATTTAGGAATAATAATCCCATGAAAATCATGATGAAATGCATAGCACCACTCGATGATTTTTTCACTTTTTCAGTTATGTCCTCTGCGACTGGGTATGTGCATGAGTCATCACTCTTATTAGCGACAGGGTTATAATTACTGGCTGCAGAATCAGTACACCCTGCTATATCAACAGATAACACAAAACGAGTGCTTGCTTTATCAGCTGAGTTCATACTGTCTGTAACCACAACAGTAACAACGGTTTCACCAGCCCAGTCTTGCTCGGGTACAATAGTGACAACCGCCCCGGAGTCATGACTTTTGACATCGGCAGAAATATGCTCACCTGAGACACTGATTATATTTTCATCTTGCTGCATATCAGAATATTCAACAGTAATATCAAATACGCCGTGGCCTTCATGTACTACATCTGGCATGGGCATGACTTCAATATTATTTAGTCCATCAGATGATACTGTAAGCATGAATGTTGAAGACATGGCATCATTAGGAAACGCATTATCTGCAACAGTAACTGTAACAAGTGTTTCACCATACCAGTTTTCTTCTGGTATCAGGTCAAACTGCGCGCCAGACTCATGACCATGGATCTGCGCAGTGACATGTTTACCTTCAACTGAAATGGTATTAGATACTTTGTCTTTATCATGATACAACACAGTGATACCCGAAACGGCCCTATTTTCATTCGTTATCATGTCATCAATATCAACAAGAGTAATATTACCAGGCACATTAATTTCGTGAATTGCATTGACGGTTTCTATCCCTTCAATATCACTGTTTGTCTCAATATTAAGTAACTGAGCTACAGCGGTATCATTAACTTTAACTTGAAACTCAATGTCAAAAGCGGTTGCTTCTGGGCCATCGTAGTCATAACAAATCACCAAGCCATTTTTAAGCGTGTTAGAAATATCACCACGGGTATACATATCCCCCGACATACCCTCAATAGGGTAGTAAGTACCACGCTGGCCATGATAACCATATACACCAACTGTACCATCATCTAAATCCATCACAGCCCAATCATAAAACTGCTTTTCAGCAAAGGTTAGGTTGTCGTAAGCCATAATTACTTCTGGATGGCCTGCAGCATGGTTATAATCCATATACACATAAGTTTGCATATCGTAGTTATCACCAAACGATTCCCAGTCCCAAGTCTCGAAAGAGAACCCTTCTGTCGTTGCGCCGCGCCAGTCGACAATAAGTACTTTCGGATCATTATCATAAAGAACCGTAATCCCTTTATAGATACCTTGTTCAAAGCCATTACGCGTAGTTAATGTACCGCCATTAAATGTATCACCACGTAATAATGGGGCGACCATTGAATCAGGAATAATTCCTAACATTGACTCTAGTGTTGATGGTTCAAATGAATATGAGCTCCCCTGAAGCAGCCAAATTTCACCGAAGTACAACATGCCTGCAGCGCTTACCTCTACAGAGTTAAAAGGGACTTCGTTTTGATTATGATAGAGCGCAAAATCATTATTATCGATTTCCCAAAAGTCATCGAAATTAAAGCTCCAGTGCTGATCCCAATCACCACCCAATGACGGTCTAAAACCATAGGTATTCTGAATATCTAAGTACTTACCATCTTCTGTGTAAGGCACTCGACACATTGCATCAGTTTCATTTGTAGTAATAGTGTAGCCACGCGATTTATTACTTACATCAGCCTGAACCCCACTCACTATGAAATGATCAGACTCGATTTTTATCTCAGTATCAATACGTTGATTAGAAACGCGTGGTTCGTCAACTAAAGTGGTTCCCTTGGGCAGCATGGTCGTGATTGCAAATTCACGGTCATAGCCTAGCATGTTATGCAATACAGATACCTTCATATCGATAACATCACCTGCTCGAGCAACATCTTGCGAGCCATATATTGACAGGTCGTTTTGACCTCGTTTAATTTTAAATGGAATTGTTCCTAAGTTTGCAGCATCAAGTTGTGAAGTGCCTAAATCAATTGCACCAAACTTGTATTCACCTTCAACAAACGTATCGAAGTTCCAGTTTAACTCAAGGTCGAGTGATGTCGCTGTTACATCAATATTTGATGTTGTTGTTACAGTGACATCCGTTGTCTGCTCACCCGTTGCAATACCATAGACGTATTTATGTACATCACTGTGTATGCCAGGCTCGATAAAATCATTTTCAAAGTTATAAAAAACAATCCAATACTCACCCGCATCAGGATTGTTAATAGAACAGAAATCTTTTACCGCGCGTTCAGCTGATGACCAACAAATTGTTTCTTCTTCGAAATCAATTTCCTTATCACCGTCTAAATCACGACCAATTAAAATGTCAAGATCCCCTGCGAACCACATATTTCGAGAAGTCGTTGACACCGTTTCTAAAGCCTCTGCAAATAAGCGTTTACTGCCTTCTGGTACCGAAATCCAATGCGTTTTTGTTGCCGTAAAGTCGTAATCGAAATACACACCAGCAAAATCATTATCATGCGGGAACTCAGCAGTAACAACCTCAGCATCAGCTAAGTAAGCACGCGCGTGAAAATCAGTCACTTTGCTTACAGGAATATCTTTAACACTTAACTTATCAGCATTTCGATGTGCAGTAGCACGTAACATTTTTGGTATATTGTTACGATCCATTTTCATCTTAACTGGCCAATGTGCTTCAGGTGTCATGCTATCTTGTGGCGTAAACTTAACATCACCCCAAAGGTAGGTTTCTTCTAAGTTATCCCAACTTGTCGTTGCATCTAAAATCGTTGCGTATACGATCACTGATTGGGTTTCACCTGCTTTCAATGAAAACTCACTTGGTTGCACGTCAAAGCTAATGCTTACCTCATCATGATTTGCTTGTGCGCTGACTTTCCAAGACCCATCTTTCGTCGCCTTAATCGTGCGTATCCAGCTACACGTTGTTTCGCAACTGGTATCCACTAACGACGGCACATTTAGATCTGCAGGGTCCCCACCATTACGAGGGTTTGCCAAAAGCATATTTTCTGCAGTTTCGTCCATCACAAAACCGGCATTAATTGCAGCTTCAATATTAACTAAACCAGAACCCCCATGGAAAAAGCGGTCATCTCCATATGTATTTCCACTATCTAAGACATTGCCTGCTGTAGATTGCAAAGCTGACTGAACTTCTGCCACCGACCAATCGGGATGGGCTTGGCGAACCAATGCTAGTGCACCAGCTATATGAGGTGTTGCCATAGATGTACCACTAATAACATTCCAATCCATAGCTTGAGGGAATGACGTAAACGGTTGATCGTCAGCATACGCCGCTAAAATATCAACACCTGGCGCTGCAATATTGGGTGACAAGGTGCCGTCAAAATGAGGATTAACTTTCGTTGAGTTAAATTCTGCCAATTTGTTATTTCGACTCTCGTCAAACGACACATTTGCTTCTGCCGCAGTAATTGTACCGCGATGACCTGTGCCTGAGTTCAACCACTTTTCAAGTTCATAGCCTTCATAATAATCTATATGAATTGACGGCAGAGGGTATAAATCTGTCGCTTCATCTTGTGAACGCGATGAATTGTACAAAATAAACCCACCAGCACCTGCTGCCACCAAATGATCAGCTTTAGTCATTCTTGGTTTGTTTGAACGTTTACAAGCAACAATTTGATCTGACGTAAACGTGTTTTCAGGAAACGGATTATCGCAATAGGTGTTTCCATAATTTTTAGCCAGTACAATTTCACCACTGATGCCAGAGCCTATGGTCGCACCATCAATACCTTGTGGAGCTGGCGTGTCCCCTCCTGTTAAATCATTTAATAACTTTGGCTCAGCACCAAAGATACGGCTATGCTCTGTCGCAGCAACATTCATTAGCCACGGTGATGGATGGTTTGTTGGTGAGTTAGAGCCACCATTTCCTGCCGCAGCTGCAACTGAAATTCCGGCAGCATAAGCAGAAAAGAATGCTTGTTCGATAACACCATCCCAAGGGAAGTTAGAGCCACTGATTGAGTAGTTAATAACATCAACACCATCAAGAACAGCCTGTTCAATCGAGGCTAGCGTTGCCGTTGTCGGACAACCATAGTAGCTACTTGTTTGACCATCACCATTCCAACACGCTTGGTACATAATCACATTTGCATGAGGCGCAACACCCGATACATTTCGTGTTAGACCTGTATCAACACCGTCACCGTAAGCCCCCATATTAGGGTTACTTTCGAATAGTTGATAACTTGGGAATTGGTATGGCGCGTCATGTACAACATTGCCTGCTGCAGTACTTGCTGTGTGTGAACCATGGCCATTATAGTCCTCGCCAAAATAAGGGCGCACTTCAGAAAAAATAGGATCTGTGTACATTTCAGCCATGACATCCCATGTGTACACTCCTATTAATTTATCATTACATCGTTCAGCAAACTCTGCTTCTTGACACTGGCCAAGATAATTTCCTTTACCCAGTGGATTCGTGTGGTCATAACCATCACTGCCAATATCAGCAAAAGACACATGGTCTGTGTTTATACCTGTATCAATAACACCGATAATCTGTCCCTCTCCTTTCAGACCCATTGGATATGAAGGGTTAACAGTCGTATTATTCCATGCAGCATCTGCTTTGATGACTTGCGGTCCAACATCCGTCTCAAGTTTATGAACAATAGAACGTTGAATATTCTCAACCGCAGTTAACTTTGCAAGTTGTAAGGCCTGTTTCTGTGTCATCGTTACAGCAAGCGCATTTAAACTCGCCGTAAAACGTCGGCTAACCTGTAAATTAATACCCGCTGCATAAGCTTGATCTAAAAAGCTATCTTGCTGGTCATGTAAAAAAGCTTGGTAAGCTGCGATATTGTCATTAGCAGGCACTGAATTCACAAACAGCTTTTGGCTATTTGCAGGTGCTGCGGTCATTGGTTGATGAACTCCTGAACCAATCGACTTTAATGTACGCGAATCATGCGCTTTTATGGCTGTTGATTTATACCCCTTAATTGAACCGTCATAGGTTGCAATAGGTTGATCTCTTAACTGTATGATATAGGTATGCACACCGCTAATACCCGCTTCAGGTGTAAACTTTTCAGCTACCGTTTTTCTTTTAATATGTCGATTCAACGCGCTTCGATTACTTTTAGCATGTAATGCGTCACGTTTTGCACGTAATTTATTTTCTGTCTGTTGACTGACGGTATCCGCACTAATGGGTAAAGGCTTTAAACCCCCTTGTGCCGCTGCACCGACCCCAGCGGCATAAAGCGCGCCCAATACCGAAGTTGTTATTATTTTATAATTCACGAAATAAACCTCTGTTAGAGTGAATTGTTATTACATGCAAAGAAATTTCTTCACATGCATACCATTTCAGCCTAACGAAAGGGACGTGAACCTTCAGCTTAAAAGTTGTGCAATTTTGTACAAGTAAAATCATAACCAATTGAAATAATTTACTTTACATTATTCACGGTGGTTAAAACTTTGTGGCTTACCTAATAGATAACCTTGGAAAAACTGACACCCTAAACGTTTTAAGTATTGAAATTGCTCTTCTGATTCAACCCCCTCGGCTATCACATTTTTTCCTAAGCTTGTCGCTAAGGTGAGAATCGCTTTCACAACCGACTCGTCTTCGGAGCTAATCAGCATTTTATCGATGAATGACTTATCGATTTTTAACGTATCAATCGGAAACCGCGTTAAGTAGCTAAGCGAAGAATAACCGGTTCCAAAATCATCTAAAGAGAGGTTGATACCCAAGTTTTTTAGATCCTTCATTCGCTTTATGAGCATCTCGGTGCCCATTAAAATAACCCCTTCGGTTAACTCTAGTTTTAACCGTGAAGGTTGTATTGAAAATCGATTAATTGTCTCAAGCACTTGCGGAACAAAGTTAGGGTCTTGAAATTGCAGCGCGCTGACGTTAACAGCCACACTTAAATTAGGGTTTGAATACGCATCATTTTTGCTCATTTCTTCACACACTTGCTCAAGAACCCACTGCCCTATTTGATTAATTTGTTTTGTTTCTTCTGCTATAGGTATAAAAACATCTGGTGAAACGCTCCCTAATTTAGGGCTATCCCATCGCAGTAATGCTTCATAACCAATGAGTTCTTTGCTGGTGTTATGAATAGGTTGATACACAACGTTTAACTCTTTTTTGGCAATGGCATTGATCAACCCTTGGTTTATTTCATTTCGCTCTAAAATAGATGCTTGTAATTTCGGGTCATAAAAACTAATCATATTTCGCCCTCGCTCCTTAGAGTGATACATCGCAATATCAGCCTGCTTCAGTGCCTCTGACAATTCAAAGTCGCATGCATTAATGATTGTGAGGCCAATGCTAGGTGTTGTATGAACTTCATACCCATCAAGGTAAAAAACGCGCGAAATCGTTTCACGTATGTTTTGCGCAAAGCTATCCACAGAATGAAAGTCACCATCTTTTATGCAGGTAGGATCATCCAGTAAAATAACGAATTCATCGCCCCCTAATCTGGCAATTAAATTAGGCGATAAAACAATACTTTCTAAACGGCGCGAGACTTCTTTTAACAGTAAGTCACCAATACTGTGCCCTAAAGTGTCATTGATCATTTTAAAATTATCTAAATCAATCAGCAGTAAGGCGTAACTGTGGCCTTGGGTATGATGCTTTGATTTAGCCAATGACTTTGCTTTGTCGATAAGATGACGTCGGTTAGGTAAATTAGTTAACTCGTCATACATTGCTAAGCGATGAACATTTTGCTCAGCAAGTTTACGATCGGTAATATCAGCTCTAATAGCAATGTACTTATACGGCTTGTTATTTTCATCAATAAAAGGAACGACGGTTGAGTTAACCCAATATAAGCTGCCATCTTTGGCACGGTTACAGACTTCTCCTGACCACACTTGACCACTGCGAATTGTTTGCCACATAGTTTTAAAAAAGCGCGGGGGATGCGTTCCAGAATTGACTAACGCATGGGTTTTTCCGATAAGCTCTGCAGCAGAAAATTGCGATATGTTGCAAAACTTTTCATTCACACTCGTGATTACTCCCTTGCTATTGGTGGTCGCGACAATCGCATGCTGATCAAGGGCCTTTTTTAGTTCTGCTCGACTTCTATTGAGCTCTTCATTTTCTTTTTCGGCGAGCTTCATTTCGGTCATGTTTTCAATCAAACATAACAGGCTAATTACTTTTTCTGACTTATCATTTTCTGGGATCACATTAACATCAAGAAACAACGTTTCCTCATCGAGCCCTTTGAGGTTTATCGAAAACTTAACTTGTTCTCCCTTTAATGCCGTCCTTAAAAAAGGCAATACTTTATCGATAACATCGGGAGGGAAAACATCATGAATATACTTACCCTGAGTCGGTGTACGTAAATAAAAGTAGGTTTTTAGTGCATTCTGATTGTAATAACTCAACTTAAAATCAGCGCTCAATCTGAGCACACCTATGTTCATATTATCTAAGATTGTTTTCAGCTCATTTTTCTTTTTAGATGCATACAGCTCAGCCTTGTTCACCATTGAATAAGGATATAAAACCCCCTCAATAAATACGCTTTTATAGATAAATAACGCACCACATAACTTCACCAAATGCGCAATGACAAGGTAGGTATCAGACAGGGTTTGATACTGGGTAACCAACAATGAAAACAACGCCATACAAACTGATGATAATGCAAAATGAAGGTACCTTTTTTCACCATCTACGTTATGTTTCTTGTAAAACAAATAAGCCACGACGACATAACCAATTAATAGAACATTTTCTAAGGTTATTTTTACAATGGACACGCCTTCGCCATGAATAAAGAGAGACGGTAGGTTATAAGCAAACAAGGTGCCGAACGCGATTAAAATAACTGAAACAATTAACCCACAGCTTAGCCATACCATTTTCCTGCCATGAAAAGTCAGTGAGGCCGCAATGGCTGCAAACGTCAGTAATTCAAACATTCGCGCAGCTAAAGAAAAGAAAATCGACTTTTGACTTGAGCTGGGTGTAATAAACGCTGGCATACCAGCAAACGAAATCGCGTTCATGTAGTCCATCATTAGGACAATACTAAATCCGAATATGATGATATTCGTTTGTTCTGCGTAGCGGCCATCAAGGCGCTGAAATTCAAGCAGTACCACTGATGAGAAAACAAAAACTGACAATAGCTCCGTTGTTAAATGCAGTATTTCAGTATTTTTTTGTGAAAATATATCGATACTTTCAAGCACAAAAAAGCATATTAAAGCCCCAATAATTAAGCTCGAAAACAAAACAAAATAATGGTTATTGACACCCTGACACTTAAAACCCGCTTTAGAGATGTACATTGTCTATTCTCCTTGCCAAATTACAGCAAACATAGGCGTAGCTAAAGCGTCTTCATCATGCTTACTTTGAGCAACAGCATGACTTTTTAAAACGTTTAAATTCAAGGTTTTTAATTGCTTTTTCATTATATAAAGCACAGCGTTTGAAAACTCAAAGCAGCATAAAAAATTAAAATCTTTACCAATTAACGGTTCTTCATCAACACCTACTTTTTGTGAAAGAAACAGTGAACTATTTAAAGTCGAGAGTATTTTTTCTAAATTATTTATTGGTAAATCACTTCGCATGATATCTGTTCCATTTACAGTCTTTTAATGGATTTAAAAATTAAATGCACAACATTTACTGGCTCATTTAAAAATGCCAGTTCAATATAAAGGGTTTTATTTAGCTAGATTAAAAATAAAAATAGAGGCGTGTTATATAAACCACAGACATTTAGCTATATTAACTTTGTCAACAATTGATTTTTCAACTGTGTGGCTATCAGCTAACTCGACGGTGCCATTCGCGAGATCTTTATTAACAATAGCCTGCGACCTATCATTTAATTCAACCTTTGCACCTTTTGGATAAAGACGAATAAAGTTAATAAATTTAGTCGTTAATATATGATCAAACTTACCAATTTGAGCGGCGTGATAAACTTTCTCAATCGCTTCTACACGTGAGAACTTTTCGCGATAATGACGCTGTGAAGTTAAAGCAACGTATGTATCAATAATACGAATTATGCGTGCTTCAAGGGGGATTTCGGGTTTTATTAGGCCATGAGGGTAACCAGAGCCATCACAATTTTCATGGTGGCACTTGATAATCTTGATCACACTGTCTTCAATGCCGCGGCTTTGCAACTCGCGGCAGCCCAACACAACGTGCTCATGAACACTGTCAATTGCTTTCGCGCTTAACTGCTTACTTTGCTTGTAATCAGGCGGGATCAAAGACATGCCAATGTCTTTTAAGAATGCTGACTTTGCAAAAGGAATGAGTTTGTCTTTTCTTAATTTTATTTCTTTTGAGAATAAAGTAATTAACACCAATAACCGCACAGACTCTCGAAATGATTGGGAGTCTTCGCTAATTTTTTCGTATATTAAATCCAGACGACTGGCATCATTAAGCACAAATAAAACAATATTTGTAACGGCTTGAGTTATCGCCTTGTTGTTTAATACATCTGATTGGCCACAGTCTTCAAGTGCCACTTTAAGGATTGATAACCCTTTATTCAGCGCACCAACCGATTTGTCTTCAGAGACATATAACGATCCCTCAAATTGCTTGAGTTTGTGCTTATCGCTTTCAGACTTAATTTTAACTTTATTTGTAAAAAAAGGAGTTTTTAGCCAGTGTTCATTGACCCTAACTAACATACCTTTCTTTAATTGATTGGATTGTATTTTTTTCAATCTAAGTAACCTTGTAATAAAAAAAACATTAGTTACTCATCGTCTTCCCATTGACAATTCATCCTTTAGTCGTTCTATTTTACTTAAAAAGTTAAATTACATCAATATAAATCAGAAACAAGCTAAGACTATGAATCAAAAAAGATAATTGCAATTTAATTTAAAAAAACACTTTTTATAATACAATACTATACAGCAAATAATTTGATGAAATACCTAATAAAGGTAATTGAATATTAAATTAAACAACCCAAAATAATACCTAATAAAGGTAATTAGTTTCTTAATAAATAATCGTCAATTCTTATCGCGTTCATGAGTAGCGTATGTATAAAACGCATCAATTGGCATTGGTTTACTGTGGTAATAACCTTGGATCTGAATGCAGCCTAACTCTTTTAGGGTTTGTAATTGTTTTTCTGACTCAACGCCTTCTGCTATCGACTCCATATCAAGTGCTTTCGCCAGATCAATCATGGCTTTTACAATAGCAATATCTGCTTTAGTTGGATGTTCTAAATTATCAATAAATGACTTATCAATTTTTAACTTATCTAGTGCAAATTCCTTAAGGTAACCCATTGATGAGTAACCCGTCCCAAAATCATCAATCGACATTTTAAATCCAGCTTCACGCAGTTTAGTTATCGTGTTTAATGCAAACTGTGGATTACCAATCGCAATCGTCTCAGTCAGCTCAAGTTCAATACAGCTCGGCTCAATGGAATATTTTTGCAGTACCGTGGTCAAACTACGTAGCAAGTTCTTTTTAACAAATTTGGTAGCCGATAAATTAATGGCAAAAGTGAGCGCTGGCATCCCATTATCGCGCCATTGACGAATCGTTTTTACGGTATTTTCAAAAACCCAATCATCAATGTCACTAATTCGGCCACAACGTTCTGCAATCGGAATAAACTCAGCGGGTGAAACACAGCCTAACGAAGCTGAATGCCAGCGCAATAAAACCTCAGCGGCTACCATTTTGTTTGTTGCTAGTTCTATTTGAGGATGAAATACGAGTGAAAATTCGTTATTTTTTAGTGCGTAATTGATAGCATTAATGATCTGAGCGTGCCTCACACCTGCTTTATTCATTTCTTCAGCATAAAACAAGACATTATTACGGCCTAGTTTCTTCACCTCAAACATAGCCGACTCAGCCATCTGCAATAAAGATTCAAAGTCACTGGCATCCAGCGGGCACAGGGCAACCCCTATCGAGGCCGTTACAACAATTAACTCGTCGTTAATTGATAAGGGTTCTCTGATCACTTTGAGTAAGTTATGAGTACACTTATCAATCTCTTCTGTCGATGTATAGGGGGTAATAAATGCAAAGCGGTCACCTTGTAAACGCGCAACCATGACTTGTTCACCCATAAAATTACTCATTCTTGCACTCAAGTTCTGCAGTATTAAGTTGCAATTCCCTATTCCGAGGGCCTTATTAAGAATTTTAAAGTTGTCTAAGCCAATTAAGATAAAGGCTGATTTAATACCGACATGCGCTTTTATGACCTGCTCAAATTCCATTTGTAACTTCACTTGATTGGCAAGCCCTGTTTGCTGATCAAAGTAAGAGAGCTGATGTATTAAGCTTTCACTTTCGACTTGCTTAGTCATATCATGTTGAAAAGAAATGTAATTACTGATTGCTCCTTGCTTATCAAAAATGGGGTATATGGTTGTTTGCTCTACAATAGCATCTCCGTGTTTAGTTTTATTAACCAATGAACCAACCCACGCTTGTTTATTATTTAGCTGTTGCCACATCCCCTGATAAACACCTAAATCCGTTTGACCTGCGCTGATCATGTTCGGACTTTGGCCTATAAGTTCATCGTAACCATACTGACACATGTCTAAGTACGCCCGATTCATATATTCAATTTTGGCATCCGTATTCGTAAACATAATAGGGTGCGGATTTTGCTCTACAGCTTGAGATAAAATATGCATGCGTTTATTCAACGTGATTTTATTAAACCACTGCCACACTGATTCAGCCCACACGGTGAGCATGTTTTTATCATGAACTGAAAATGTTTTTTCTGTGTGTTGCAAAATAATCGCTAACTGACATTTGCCATGACGCACAACCGGCACCACCAGCAAAGAGCTGGCATTACTTGGCAAGCCAAACTCTTTTGCTTGCTTGCGATTAACAATGACTGCTTCTCCAACAGCGACTTTTTCTTGCAACTTACTGGTACATACATCCAGTTTTGAGCCATGCACCGCACGGTAAGCGAGCTGCTTATGTTCATTACAAATATAGAGCGATGCACCATCACAATTTGCAATTTCACGGGCTTGCTCAACGGCATAATTAAGCAAGGTTTCTTGATCTTCCTGAAACGAAATTTCGGTCAATGTAAGCAATCCCTTATTGAACTTGCTTTGTTGAAGCAGTGCTGCCATTTGCCCTATTTTTTCTGTTACGTCACGCGCGACAACTAAGTAAGTTTCATGCTCATTTTCATAAGTAAACAACGTCACAGAGAATTCAAAATGATGCGTACGTCCATTAATTAAGAGAGGTAATGCATCGATAGTAAATAATCCAAATAAATGATTTTGTTGCAGTGAGTGTATAAACTGCGGTGCATGTTGAGGAGCAAAAAGCTGACAAATATTGTGACCGAACACATTGTTCGAAAAGACACGACTCGGCGAATTGTCACTGTAAATAGTTTTAAACGTGCCATCTCGCTCAAGCTCAAAAACAGAATCGGGTAAAGCGGTGAGCGTTGCAGATAACTGCTCTGTTGAATTTTCAAGATCAGCATAGGGTTTGATGACGGTTTCAACAAACACGATTTTATATAATAAGAAGTAGGTCAAACCTTTATAAATATGACCAAAGAAGTTAAGTGTATCGGTTACATGCGAGGCATCATTATAGAGCGTAAAACACGCCTCACTTAATATAGCCAACAAACAAACAAGCGTTTTCCCGGCAATATTTAGAGTGTTTCTTGGTTTTCTTAATTGCGATGCAAACATACACGCAGCAAGGCTGTAGAGCGTAATCAGTGTTATTTCTATCAGCCACTTTTGTTGACTGCTGCCACCCCCTTCAATGTACAACGTGGGCAACCAATCGGGAAAATAAAATACAACAGCCACAATACACGCGGTCACACAAAGTAAAGTACTCAGCACAACACGCGCATTAAACAGCTTATAATTCACCCAAATAGCGGTTGCAATCACTAAAAATGCAGCGGCATTAAAAAACCGGGCAAACAGCCAAAAAGCAAACACTTGCTCCATGTTTTTCTCGTGATCACTGACACTTGAAAAACTCAAAAAGTGCAGCGCATCAAAAATAGCAACACACAGCATAAGACAAGATAGCAACAATAACTTGCTATTTCGGGTGAAGTGCCATGTATTCCATCCAATAGCAAAAATTAAGAATGAAATAACAACTGAGAAAAGCTCAACACTGGTGTGCATGCCTACATAAAAAGGTTCAGTAGCAATTAAACCGACCTTTTCTAGCAGTAGTACGATGGCTAATAGCAACACACCGACACCAATGTAAGGTAAGGTATTTACAAGTTCTTTATGATGAGAAGTATGTACAAACTGTTTCACTAAGCTTTTAACTATTTTTATAAGTATTACTAAAAAGGATAGTAAAAATAACAGTTAAGTGTAGATAAATAATGAAAAAAGCTGTCGGTGTTGCGCTAACTATTGCTTAGCGCAACAGAATGAAAACTAACCTTTATTAAAAGGATTCCGTGTATCTTGATTAGCATCGAGGTTACGCATCAAAATTGCGTGGTCTAAATCAATATCTTCCGGTAGAGGGATTTTTACAATATGGCCTGAGCCTTTTGCATCGCTGATTGACTCGCCCTTTTTGTTTTCCATAAACTCAAGGTTAAAGTTGATATTGCCTTTAGGTGTCATTAACTCAAGTGAGTGACCCGTACAAAATTTATTTTTAACATCAATTTCAACCAACCCATTGCTAGTACGCCCCAGCACTTCACCAACAAACTGTTGTTTATCTGATACCGAGTGACCGTACTCATAGTTTTGATAGTCTTGGTGTGCATGGCGCTTTAAAAAGCCTTCGGTGTAACCACGGTGCGCTAAGTTCTCAAGCGTTTTAAATAAGTTTGCATCAAAAGGACGCCCAGCCACCGCATCATCAATTGCTTTACGGTAAACTTGTGCGGTACGCGCCACATAATAGAAAGACTTTGTGCGCCCTTCAATTTTTAGGCTATGTACGCCCATTTTTGTAAGCTGATCAACATACTGTACGGCGCGTAAGTCTTTTGAATTCATGATGTAAGTGCCATGCTCGTCTTCAAATGCAGGCATGTATTCACCAGGGCGGCCTTGCTCTTCCAGCATATAGACTTCATTACTTGGCGCGCCTTCACCGAGTGTGGGGATCACTGATTTAGGATCAATTTTATGAACCATTTCGCCCGTTTCGTTTTCGGTGCCCGGTTTTACATCGTAATTCCAACGGCATGCATTCGTACACGTGCCTTGGTTAGGATCGCGCTTATTAATATAACCCGACAACAAACAGCGTCCAGAGTACGCCATACATAATGCCCCATGAACAAAGACTTCAAGCTCTGTGCTTGGGCATAACTCGCGTATTTCTGCAATTTCTTCAAGTGATAATTCACGCGACAAAATAACACGTTCAATACCTTGTTTTGCCCAAAAATTTACCGTGGCATAGTTAACTGCGTTAGCTTGTACAGATAAGTGAATTGGCATGTCTGGCCATTTTTCACGGACCAGCATAATTAAACCCGGATCTGACATAATCAGCGCATCTGGCTGCATTGCGATGACAGGTTCAATATCGCGTAAATACGACTTTACTTTGGCATTGTGGGGAGCAATGTTCGACACAACGTACAACTTTTTATTTTGTGCATGTGCCTCATTAATACCGATTTGCAAGTTATCTAAATCAAACTCATTGTTACGAACACGAAGGCTATAACGAGGCTGACCTGCATAAACGGCATCTGCGCCATAAGCAAAAGCATAACGCATATTTTTTAAACTACCTGCGGGAGATAACAACTCAGGCGTAAAAGGGCGAGGGGTCAAAATAGGTGACGACATGAATGCTCCACACATCGAACCGAGTACAAGTCGGTTGCATGAATTAATATGATTAACGAGCGCGGGAGTATAATAATCTGTGACTATATTTTATTGATCTAGATCATAATTGCAGGTAACTAAGCCGCTAATTAACACCAAACATTGCTGCTTACGAAACACAACGAAAAAAAGCGCCTTTTGGCGCTTTGGTATCAATAACAATGTATCTTGTAACTCGTGAATTAATGAGCCGAGCCATCGCCCCCGCGTAACACGCCTTTTGGCGCACTACAGCCATGCTCAGAAATATAATCAACGGCGGCTTTTGCTTGAACAACCCCCCAGCCATAAGCATGATCATACCCAGCCTCGCCCTGATCATCCGCCGATGCACGAAGCGCTAAGCGAATATCATTTGCAGTACATTCAGGAAAATTACTCCACACCACAGCTGCCACGCCTGATACATGAGGTGTGGCCATTGAAGTGCCTGACTTGAAGTCATGATCTGTAAACTCGGCAACACTTATTGTGGTTTCTTGCCCTAGTTGCTCCATTAAATGAAGCCCCTCATTCATCATTACCGCGCCCACAACCAGTGTCGTTGGATTAATATTACCCACAAGCTGGCCTTCGATGTTATTACGAATAATAACCCCCACCCCGCCATCGGCTTCGCATTGCTCAACCTTGCTATAAAACGGGCTATCACCACGCTCAACTAAACAAATTTTGCCTGTTACATCACCACAGCTTTCGGTACCGCGTCCACAATCGACAAGCTCACCCGTGACCGAGCCAAAACGTGATCCATCCAATGCATAGTGCTGAAAGTTAATATCATCCTGCATTACATTAAATTTTGAAAAACGTCCTCTACCAACAGGAATTGTTGAGAACACCCCAACCCCAGGCGCTGATAACTCAACCTGTGAACTGCGCTGTGAAAAGCTTGCATGTTGCTTAACACTATCCACGGCGGCAACTGAAACCACACTATCGTAAGACGCAGGATAACTGTGTGATGCATCGCCTGAGTTACCTGCTGCTGCAATCATTAAAATATTATTACGCGCCACTTTATTAATTGCTCTTTCTTCAATCGGACTTGAATATTTGCCCCCTAAGCTCATGGAGATCACTGTTGAACCCGCTTGCTGACACTCATCAATGGCCCCAGCTAAATCAGAGGCATAAGCCCAACTACCGTTGCCTGCAAATACACGCACAATGTGCATATCCAGAGAGTGGTCACCCACAATACCTGCACTGCCTTTGTTGTCATCAATTGCAGCAATCGTGCCCGCAACATGCGTGCCATGACCAAATGGGTCTTCATACCAAACACCCGCGCCACCATCCGCTGAACCGGTCACGCCCGCACTCGGTAAATCAGGGTGACTTAATCCATAACCACTATCAATGACACACACCTTTTGACCGCCTTGATACTGCACTTTATCTGCCTGAACCATCGTATAGCCATAAGGTAAGAACTGCATCGGCTCTTCTGACATCAGTTTACGAGGTACATCGGGGTAAAACGCTTTAATATTGGATAAACCCGCTATCTCTGCCAATTGCGCTTTATTAATAGTGACTGCAAAACTCTCGAGTGACTTAATTTCTTTTTCTATTTTGACATTTTTAGCCTGTAGTGCCGATTTCACAATTGACGCTTTATTATTGTTCGCTTCAACCACTATGCGAAACGTCTGTTCTGCAAAACTGGGGAAACTACATGCGAGAGCCACACTTGCAGCAAGTACTGTTTTTTTATTAATCATCGTTGGGCTCCTTGTTATTGTGCAGTATTATCGTTTTTGCTCGCTGGGCAATCATGCAACTGAACGTTACCACTGATTGTTCCTGCATTGCTGTAACCTTGATATGGCCCAGACTCAAGCAACATCACATTTAAGAGCCCGTTTGCACCAATCCCTGTTTTAACGCCTTCTGAAATATCCATCATACAGGCAAAGCCAACGCCCTCTCCCGGCGCTGTTGGGTTGGTTGAGCTATAATTAAACTCCACCTGATACATTCCCTCAGTGCAAATATCTTGCTTACAGTACAAACGCTCATCACCCGACTCTGCGCCCTCAGGATCAACGGGCTCTTCGCTGCATAATCCAGCACCATACACGCTTGCATTAAACGCTACACCGCCCATTTGCTGCCAATCAATTGCTGTTAAATCCTTATAATTAACCTGTCCAGATACATCACCATCGCATCGCGCAGCATGCGCAGTAAAGACAGCTTTGCCCGCTCCGCCTTTTGAATTAAGCGTTCCACCAGCTGACACTCGCGCATCTATTTTTGCACAGCCACTCAATATAGCGGCTGTTGCAATTAACAACCCTAACTGTGTTAGTTTCATATTTTTTTCCTTGTAGTTTGTTTTCATTATCGTTTTATCCACTGTGACGCAAACTAATATTTCTAGTATATACATCTAGTTAAGAGCGACAGCACAGTATTAGAGCAACCAATAAGAGAATTCAATACGCAGAAATAAGCAAAAATGAACAGCACAAATATAAGCAGAAAAAACGCCTTTATTTACAACCTGTTAAAATTAAATTCACACAGCGTTCATATGTACCAGTTTGTACCAAAGTGTAATCAAGCACCAAATAGCACATTAAAAGATCTTAATTAAACACTGTTGCACGTGGTTATAGTGCATTGTGATACCCATTCGCTTAATGAGATGAATGGCTTTGAAACACGAAAAACTAACAGAGAAAAGAAAAAAAGGTGACCAATCCTATGGCCACCTTTTTTAGATCAAACGCAATTAACTATCCAGGATAATTGGTTTTGATTTAGTTATGTTAACAGCAAAGCCATTCTCATAAAAATTTTTACACGCCTGTTAAGCGTTCGCGGCGCTTTTTCCACAACAGAAATTGATAGCCAAGCAAGCCTTCAGCTTGAATGTTAATTCGCCCGCCCGCCGCTTTTTCAACTTTTAAATGACCTTGCTTGTCATCATGCTGAAAGTTAAATAAAAACGTTGTAAGGGTTTGTTTATTTAAGGTAATCGCTATTTTCTGCTTAGTGTCTTCGAGTACACTCACCAGCTCATTTTCATTAAAACGATATTTTATTTGTTTATTCGTCGCTATGAGTTTAGGCAGTAACTTTGCGATATTATCATTCCAGTACACAGAGCGCTTTGCGTACTCAATTGATGCAGCCTCATCAAGTTCCCATGTTGTCTCAAGTTCAGTTGGAAACTCAGCCTCTACAGGGTTCGATTCTTGATTGATTTGTGCATGTAAGTTTTCAGCTGTGCTAATCACAGATAATAAGCACATTATTTTTATTATATTTTTAAACATAAACAATTCTTTGTTGTAACAATAAAATGGCCCACATTTTGAGTGGGCCATCCACTAACCTAGCAAAATACTAGTCATCTATGTGGGCACAGCGACCAAACTCTGCTCCCTTCTTCACAGCGTTAACCACCTGTTTAGGGAAACTTAGTTCATAATCGTTACCGTTATCGCAAACAAATGCCTTATTCGCATCAATTTCTATTGATAACACGGCTCCTGCAATACCTGCCATCATCTCAGAGCCATTCGCACTTAAACCAAATATATTATCGGTTAATAAGCCTTTGGCTTCTGAAACACCTTGTTTAGAGAAAAACTCCTTAGAGGACATCCAGCCTATTCCCTCTAAATAGATAGCACCATGGAAACCACCTGAACGAGGACTACCAGCACGACCTGTGATCATAGACAGATCAGCATTTGCATCCAGAACCGTAATTGAAGGTAGACCAAAGCCCAAATCGACAAGCTCTTCGTGGCTGTAACCCATATCACAGTAGTTAGTCCAAAAACTCACTGCAGGAATATGTTCACACCAACGTAAGCTGCCAAGTTTCTTGGTGGTGTTCGTGTGGGTATCCCACATTTTCACCCCTACGGGACGACGATTTTCTAGGGAACCAAAAGCAATATATCGACCATCTTCAGAAATTACCGAGTTATCAATTGCACCAAACTCAGTATAAGTATCAATTAATTGACCATTAACCCACGCGATTTGAGAAAAACCATTTGTTGTTCCCGTCACAGTTTGACCATTGCCAGAAACACGATCAGCGCGTGCCCATGCGGTGCGTCTAATTTCGGTGTCACCGTTCATCAATGCCACTTCCTTGCCTGAACCGTATGAACGGTCAACCGCTTTTACTCCACTCAGTACAGTGGCTTTGCCGGTGTCAGCATTCCATACTGTTGGCATGGCAACTGATGACGCGCTTTCTCCTTCTTGACAGCGATCACTGCCGTCATAAGGGAAACGTGATGTACCAACAACCACCTTCCCTAAATCATCCATATCCCAAATGCTGTGTGAGCTCATGCCTTGTTGGCTCGACAGCGAGCATGTATTACCTGTTAAATCTTCTAATGCAGAGACTTTTCCAGAGTTAATATCCCACACACCCCCTTGCATAATGCCATTATCATTGAAATGAGCTGTGATTGCCGCTTTAGTCGCGGTCTTATTCATTGCGGCGCTGGTTGAGCTTAATAATGCATAACCATCTGGTGTGGTTAACGTGTCAAAGCTATTGGTTGCGCTATCATAAATAAACGGAATGCCTGAAGAGGTTGAACCCAGTGCTTTTTTACCATTTTTGGCATGATCCATAACAAATGCAGCTATTAATGGTGTGTATTGGATACCATCTTGATAACCATTGAACACCATTTCGACTTCTTTTGTTTCACCTGCCGAAACCACAATTTCTGTCATTTCACAGGCGTTATCAGTACTTGGATTAGCGCTTTCATTGTCATTCCAATATTCAGGCTCAGATAAAATATTGGTCTGTGGTGTTGGGTAACCACCAGCATTAATTTCTTGCGTGTACAGAGCATAACGCGCACCGGGGGTTAAGCCATTGATAGTAAATGAGCCATCAGGACCAATACGCCCTTGGGTCATATTACCTGACTGCTGACTTATCACATCTTCATATGGATTATCTAAGTTACGCGCTATTAAGTTCACGCCCGAATACTCAACGCCTTCTTTGGTGAGTAACTTTCCTTTAATACTGCCAAACTGCGACTTATATTCAGCCGTTGGGTAAAGGTCTGAAATATTAACAATGTCGTCTTTCACATTAACTGTGTGCTGATTTGCACCTGCGCTTCCACGCACATTAATGAACGGGAACATTGTTTCAATCGCAGAAAAGTCGAGCATACTTGCACTGGTAAATTTAGTGACCCCATCACACCCAGGCACACCGTCATATTGTGGGCTATAACTTGCCGACATATAGACTAAATGGCCATTTGCTTGCGAATGCGACATGTTAATAGCATGACCAAATTCATGGGTAAAAACACCACCAACTTGCGTACCGTCAGTATCATTGATATCGACATACCATCCGTTCATTAACGCGGTGGCTTCTGTTATCTCACCCGTTTCTTCATCTGCCCATTCAGGAAATGCAATACCGAGCACTGAACTTCTTGGCACACCAAAATAGTTTTCTAAAATGCCACCATCAGTATCGTAATTCACCCAAAAACCGTAGCCATTTTCAACACCGTAAATTTGATCAACGTTCTGGGCTGTTACATCAGCAATGCCTGTTTTTTCAAAAATAGTACCTTGAATTGACATTTCAAAGGTTGATGTTTCAACATCTGACCACTCTTTTATTGCAGTCGCAGTAAGCGCGTTTGCTTGCTCAATACTTAAAAAAGTATAATCACGGTCAAGCTCTGTATTGGCTGGTATAACCGTGCCATCAGGCAAAGTGATATCAATATTAAACACGGTGCCTTTTTCAAGCACTGTGAATGTTTCTACGTCATTACCGTCTTTGTCTTTAATTATTTGGCCACCATCAGTCCACACCGGAATACTGCCTTTAGAGGTGTCCCACTTATATGGCTGCATTGTTGGTTCATGGATATATAAAGGCCCTCCGGCTAACGCACCAGAGGTCATTGTGGCTAAGGCAAGGGCTGCTGCAATTTTTGAAAATTTCATTATTGTTGTACTCCAGTCAGTTTACCTACTAAATCCATAAAAACTCCCACATCGACTGCGCCTGGTGTGGTTAAAATATTTTGCTGTTCGGCTGTCAACTTACTGGTATCTAATCCTTCAAAAACACCATCATTAGCAAAGCGATTTTCTACCTTGCCATTGCGAACAACGAACTTACCTTGCGCAAGCCCGACAGTCGTCTGAAAACCTGTGATTGAGGCTGGCTTATACATAAAAGCAATAACTTGCTCACCTTCGCGCCATTTCGAGAATCCTTCAGGTGTTGCTCCTAAATACACTTTGCCATTGCCCATTGAGCGAGGCTTAATTAAACCAAATTGACGAAAAGTGTAAGTCGAGTTTTCTTTTAATTTGCCTTTTGCATCAGACCCAACTTGAATAGTGATTTCTGTAAAAGGACGGTTGTTGTCAAACCCATCGGTCACTTTGATCACACGACCTGAAATAATACTTTGTGACTCTGTCGTCATCTCTTGTAAGTTTTGTTGCTTTAATTTCATTGCATTGGCAGCTGGCGACAATGCCATCGCAGTGCCTAGTGCAAAAATAGATGCACATGACAGCTTGGTTAATGACCTGCGTAGTTTCATTCTTATCTCCTATCATTCTTTAATTCGTGTATTTATTGTTTTGAATCAGGATTTATAACTACAAAAAACCTAATCGCTAATTATTTATGGTTGAATAAAGACAAGAGTTCACGCAAAAACATGTAGCCTTTTGTACACTTAAATTTAACATTTCGGTTACAATTTAAAAGGTGCTTATTTTTTATTTTAAGGTAGGGTAAAAGAAGGAAAGTGAATTTAAAATCTATATATTCAGAAAGTTAAAGTTATAGCAGCATAACACATTGGTATACATTAACAGCGCAAAAGTGAATGAAAGGTTAACAACAATGAGATTTTAAAAAGGAATGTTCCACCTAGATAAGTAAAGTAGCGATATGCAAAGTAACTTCACTTATCTAGTTCTAGTGCCTTTTATGATTGCCTAAAAAAGCGCAACTTCTTCTGTTTCGAGTGTGAACGTTTTACCATTTGCAAAATAAATATCTATATAAAAAATATGACTGCTTTGCAGTTCAGGCGCTTGATTTGGTTTTAGTTCAATAAACACAGGTGCTGTAGTAGGTAATATGTCAGCAAAATCAGCGACACTGGCATAGCCTCCCTCATTAAAGTAGTCAAAGTCATTCACATACATCTCTGTGACATTGAAGATACTATTCAAGCTCATACCAGCCGTTAGTTCGCTGTTATAATCGGCGCTTGAATAAACATTAATTGCAGTAATGCTATTAATACTGCCAAGCACCACAGCCGCCACTGGGCAATCAGCGTATTCTTTATTAGGATCTGGTTCGTTACCGTCTTGATAAACACCGTCCCCCATTCCGCTTAGCTTGATTTTATAGGTGTCAAAGGCAATGGGTGTAAGTGTATTTGCGCTATCCTGTTCAGCTACCACAGCGTAGTTAGCAATATCGATGGCTACAGGTGAAGGCGGACATGTTAATTCATCATTTGAATCTGAATTACAGCCAGCTAAAACACTAGCAAGTAAACCTATTAAAAGAAGTTTTTTCATTGTTTTTCCTTATTTTAGTACTCTATTTTCCTTGCTGAAAATGATAGCTCAAAATCCCTCTGCAGTAACAACTTTGCAGTCATAATTGAATTAAAGGCAGCCTTTTAGGGCAATCGCCAAAAGGATCATAAAAATGCCATCTATGCTCTATTTAATAAAATTAGGAATTTTAGCGTAAAGCGCGTATAATTCGCGCCCGTTAATATTTAACCTTTTATATATAAAATTATTGGAGCACAAAGATGGCTTTAGAGCGTACTTTTTCAATCGTAAAACCTGATGCAGTTGCTAAAAACCACATCGGCGCTATCTACAACCGTTTCGAAACTGCAGGTCTTAAGATCGTTGCAGCTAAAATGGTTCACCTTTCAAAAGAAAAAGCTGAAGGCTTCTACGCTGAGCACAGCGAGCGTCCTTTCTTCGGTGCTTTAGTTGAGTTCATGACATCTGGTCCAGTAATGGTTACTGTTCTTGAAGGTGAGAACGCTGTACTTAAAAACCGTGAAATCATGGGTGCTACTAACCCAGCTGAAGCGCTAGCAGGTACATTACGTGCTGACTACGCTGACAGCATCGACGAAAATGCTGTTCACGGTTCAGACGCTGTTGAATCAGCTGCACGTGAAATCGCATACTTCTTCGCTGACGAAGAAATCTGCCCACGTACTCGTTAATATCGAGTTCACAGCTAAGTCTGTGATGCAGAAGAAAAAGGGCTTTCGAGCCCTTTTTTAGTCATTAGCTAAGCTTATTATTCGTCTGTTTAGCTAATGACTAAGTCGATTAAATAATATACAATCGCGCACCCTAAATACTTATACCACCGTCACTGATTGAGGTTGTTTCATGACCACAGAAAAAAAGATTAATTTATTAGATTTAAACCGAGATGCAATGCGTGAGCTTTTTGTATCCTTCGGCGAAAAGCCGTTCCGTGGCGATCAGGTGATGAAATGGATTTATCATTTTGGTGTAGATAATTTTGACGACATGAGCAACGTCAATAAAAAGTTAAAAGAAAAGCTTAAAGCTGAATGTGAAATTGTTGCACCCGAGATCTCAGTAAAACAAGTAGCAAGTGATGGCACAATTAAATATGCCTTATTGCTACAAGGTGGACAAGAAGTTGAAGCTGTGTGGATCCCTGAAAAAGACCGTGCAACCTTATGTGTATCGTCACAAGTAGGCTGTGCGCTAGAATGTACTTTCTGCTCAACAGCGCAGCAAGGCTTTAACCGTAACCTAACGGTATCTGAAATTATTGGCCAAGTATGGCGTGTTGCTAAAGATATTGGCCTTGATGGCGATAGCACCAAACGCCCTGTTACTAATGTTGTAATGATGGGTATGGGTGAGCCACTTTTAAACCTTAAGAATGTTGTGCCAGCAATGGAACTGATGATGGATGACTGGGGTTTTGGTCTATCAAAGCGTCGCGTTACACTGAGCACATCTGGTGTTGTTCCTGCTCTTGATTTACTAAAAGAAAAAATCGACGTTGCGTTGGCCATCTCTCTTCACGCGCCAAACAACGAGCTGCGTGACGTGCTAGTGCCAATCAATAAAAAGTACCCAATTGAAGAGTTTTTAGCGGCGTGTCGTCGTTACATCGATGGCTCAAAAGCGAATAAAGATGTCACTATTGAGTACGTCATGTTGCAAGGCATTAACGACAGCACCGACCAAGCCCATGAACTGGTTAAAACATTAAAAGGGACACCGTCTAAAGTAAACCTTATTCCGTTTAACCCATTCCCTGGCAACGAATATGGTCGCTCAAGTAATAGCCGTATTGACCGTTTTTCTAAAGTACTACAAGCGGCAGGCATTACCTGTATTGTTCGACGTACTCGTGGTGACGATATTGATGCAGCCTGCGGTCAATTAGTGGGCGATGTGGTTGACAGAACAAAGCGTTTAGCGAAAAAGAAAATGCGCGATGACAACGCAATTGCTGTTAATATTCATCAAGCATAATCGTTAAATCCAAGACAAGCCTTTGTGTTAAGCAGCTTATTTTTAAAATAATAGATGCAAGACAAAGGCTTTTCGGTAAGATAGGCATACGGAATCAAACAAGAGATTAGGTAATGCGATCTTTACTTGCCATAACTGTTAGTGCTTTAGCATTAGCTGGGTGTGTCACAGAAAACAGCTACAACGGAAGTAACAAACCTGTTGTTGAAAATAAAATCAATAATACTGGTGCCGCGCGTACTCGTATAGCCCTTGCTTTACAGTACTTAAAAACAGGCAATAACTCGCAAGCAAAGTATAATTTGGAGCGTGCAGCTGACTTCGCACCGCAACTACCTGAAGTACACTATTCTCTGGCATATTATTATCAGCAAGTTGATGAAAATGAGTTGGCCGACAGGGCCTATCAACAAGCATTAAAACTTGATCCCGACGATCCTAATACCTTAAATAACTATGGGGTCTTTTTATGTGGTATCGGTGAATATGACCGCGCCGCAGAAGAACTCCTTAAAGCCATTGCGATTCCAAGCTATATTCGTGTAGCCGAAAGTTACGAAAACTTAGCGTTATGTGCCGTTGAGTTTAATGATTTTGAAAATGCTGAAAAATATTTTAAATCAGCATTAAGTCACAGCTCACAACGCCCATCATCATTAATAAACCTTGCAGGTTTATATTATGCTAAAAGCGACTTACATAAAGCACAGGAAGTCGTGGAGCAATTTGAATCTACAGGCCGTGTCACTCCTCGCGCTTTAATGCTAAGTTACCTTATTCAACAACGCATGGGCCACATTGAAAAAGCAGAAACCACGGCGGCCATTATTTTACAAACTTACCCCGGCTCAAGTGAAGCTAAAGCCATCTCCTCTCAGCAGTTAAAGAACACTGAATTTGAGATTTTACGAGAAAAATACCGCCTTTCTCAGTTAGAAGAACTGCTCATTTCAAGCGATTACTCGTCGGTAAGTAAAGATCAGCCAAAAATCCGTATCGTAAAGAAAAAGGCACCGCCTAAGCCACAACAACCAAGTTCGGCGAGCACAACAGTAGCTGCAAACACAACAATAGAGCCTGTCGCGACAATTAAACCTGTCGCAACTGAAGAATCAGCAGCGGTGTCTGTCGCTGCAGAACCAACAGACACACAACCTGTGGCAACCATGCCAACGCCCGCAGACTCATTACCAGAAGTAAAATCTGTTGAAGTTGCGCAAGCTGATATTGAGCACGTTGACGCAGTCGAAGAAGAGGCCGCAGTCACGGCACCTAAACAACAGCCAGTGGCAACCGTACAGAAAACGCAGCCTAAAATAGGCGGTTTTACCACCGTGTCATCACGCCCAGTAGTAAAAACCGCGGTGGCTAACGATACCTCAGCAGTTATGAATGCACTTGGTTCATCACAAACCACAACGCCAGCAGTTGAGCCCACACAAACAAACAGTGATGACGTAAAAATTGTTTCATTTGGTGCTCCACAAACACCTGAAATAAAACAGCAAATTGAGCCATCTACAAACGCGGTGAAAAAAGACACTGGCACCGTGGTTTTTTACGAAGCAGAAAAAGATGCCGATGTATTTAACACCCGTTCTTCTCGTTCTGCGCAAACAAGTAACACGCGCTACAGCGTCAGCACAGAGCAATTACAACTGCCCATGCTGAACCCCAGTGTCGCCGCATTAAATATTCCTTACCATGTTATTCAAAATGGTGAAAACCTATTTAGCATTTCGGTGCGATACAATGTTAAACTACAGAAGATTTTGCAATGGAATGGCTTAAAAGAATCGGATCGTGTGCAAAACGGCACAAAAATCTATTTAAATGATCCGCACATTTACCATGACATTAACGCTGGCGATACTCTTTATGGCATAGCCACCCAGCATAGCGTATTGATCGATCAATTAATGCGCTGGAACAAATTGAGCCCAGATGTAGCCCTAAAACCTGGGCATAGACTCTTATTGGTAGACCCAGACTCATACGCATTATGAATGAAGAAAACACGTTAGAACAACCGCAAGAAACGCTCGGTCAAGCGCTAAAAAAGCACCGCGAAAATGCGGGAGTGAGCCTTGAGCAACTTGCCGGAGCATTAAAATTATCTGTTTTACAATTACAGAGACTAGAAAACGACGAACACGAGTTACTTGGCCCTGCCACGTTTGTTAAAGGCTATATTAAAAGTTATTGCCGAGAGCTTAAAATTGACAGTCAAGCCATGCTTGCATTACTGCCTGAGCAGATAGAACCTGCGAAAAAGTCAAAAATGCAAAGTTTCTCTCGTCGTACTGAAAAAGAAGCACATGACAGCCGCTTAATGTTGTTCAGCTACTTTATTTTAGCTGTGATCATTGGCTCGTCTGTTTTTTGGTGGTGGCAAAATAGCGCACCAGCGATTGAAGAGCCCATTAAGACAATTCAGCCAAATCAACTTGAAACAAGTGAACTTTCGTCCCCTGTTCAAGAGCCTCCCGTTGTCCAAGAACACACTGAAAGTGCAGCACCAATCAGTACTGATTTAGCTGTTGCAGAGTCTGAACCAGCCTCTGCGACAACACCACCT
Organism: Pseudoalteromonas sp. MBR-15; assembly: GCF_053628915.1. Classification (NCBI taxonomy): domain Bacteria; kingdom Pseudomonadati; phylum Pseudomonadota; class Gammaproteobacteria; order Alteromonadales; family Pseudoalteromonadaceae; genus Pseudoalteromonas; species Pseudoalteromonas sp. MBR-15. The sequence continues at coordinate 106,063 of NZ_JBRJHH010000014.1, read as the reverse complement.
GTGACACCAGAGCAAGCAAGCTCAAGCGATCCTGAACAAAGCACCATTGTCATGCACTTTAATGAAGACAGCTGGGTTGAAATTCACGATGGCAACGGTGACCGCGTAGCATTTGGCGTAAAAAAAGCCGGCTACGTCATGACTGTCACAGGTCCACAGCCATTTAATGTCGTGCTAGGCAAACACCAAATGGTTGATATTACGTTTGAAGGTCAACCTGTCGACACCTCACATTTTGCCAAAAACCGATTAGCTAAATTTACTTTACCGTTATCAGAGTAACCGCAATGTTTTCAGAATCTCCTATTAAACGCAGAAAATCGACACGCATTAACGTAGGCAATGTCCCCATTGGTGATGGTGCACCGATTGCTGTTCAGTCGATGACTAACACCAACACATTAGATGTCGATGCAACGGTTGCACAAATTCAAGCCATTCAAGACGCTGGAGCCGATATCGTTCGTGTTTCAGTGCCTACCATGGAAGCGGCTGAAGCATTTAAAAGCATAAAAGAACAGGTCACTATTCCACTGGTGACTGATATTCACTTTGACTACCGCATTGCACTAAAAGTAGCGCAGTATGGCGCAGATTGTTTACGTATCAACCCAGGTAATATTGGCAGTGAAGAACGTATTCGTGCAGTGGTAGACTCTGCACGCGAGCACAATATTCCCATTCGTATTGGTGTAAATGGCGGCTCATTAGAGCGCGATTTACAAGAGAAATACGGCGAGCCAACGCCCGAAGCATTACTAGAATCAGCAATGCGCCATGTTGAGATTTTGCAACGTTTAGACTTTGATCAATTTAAAGTCTCGGTTAAAGCATCAGACGTATTCTTAGCAGTCGGTGCGTACCGACTCCTTGCCAAAGAAATTGATCAGCCACTGCATTTAGGTATTACGGAAGCTGGCGGTATGCGCTCTGGCTCAGTCAAGTCTGCAGTGGGTTTAGGTATGCTGCTTGCCGAAGGTATTGGCGACACATTACGTGTGTCACTTGCGGCTGATCCAGTGCAAGAGGTCAAAGTTGGCTTCGATATCTTAAAATCGTTGCGTATTCGCTCGCGTGGTATCAACTTTATTGCGTGTCCAAGCTGTTCGCGTCAAGAGTTTGATGTTGTTAGCACGATGAATCAACTCGAAGAACGTCTTGAAGACGTTGTTGACCCCATGTCAGTGTCTGTCATTGGGTGTGTGGTTAATGGTCCGGGTGAAGCCCTCGTGAGTGATATTGGCCTTGCGGGTGCAAACCGTCGTTCAGGCCTTTACATTAATGGCGAGCGTCAAAAAGCACGTATCGATAACGACAACATTGTTGACCAGCTCGAAGGCTATGTGCGCGACTTTATCGCTAAAAAAGAGAAAGAAACGCCAATCGACATCAAAATAGTTGAATAATACGAATATAGTCGGCAAACCCAGCGGTTTGCCGTTTACCTTTACCGCTCAGACGTTATAATAGCGGGTCAATTTTTAGTTTTCTTGATGCGTAATGATTATTTACGCAAGTACAGTATTTAGGATTTATCAGTGGCAAAACAAATTCAGGCAGTTCGTGGTATGAACGATTGTCTGCCAGGCGACACGCAGATTTGGCAGAAAGTAGAAAATATCTTACGTGATACCGTTTCATCGTTTGGTTATCAAGAAATTCGTTTTCCAATTGTTGAGTCAACCGATCTATTTAAACGCTCTATTGGTGAAGTTACTGATATCGTTGAAAAAGAAATGTACACATTTGCTGACCGTAATGGCGATAACCTAACACTTCGCCCTGAAGGAACCGCGGTGTGTGTACGTGCAGGTAACCAAAATGGCTTACTGTACAATCAAGAACAACGTTTATGGTACATGGGACCGATGTTCCGCCATGAACGTCCACAAAAAGGCCGTTATCGCCAATTCCACCAATTTGGTTTAGAAACATTCGGCATTGCCACTGCCGATATTGATGCAGAAGTTATTTTGCTTACAGCCCAATTATGGAAAGAATTTGGTATTAGCGAACACGTTCGTCTAGAGCTTAACTCATTAGGCTCTAATGAAGCACGTGCTGACTATCGCGATGCCCTTGTTGCCTACTTAGAGCAACATGTTGATGTGCTAGATGAAGACTCAAAACGTCGCATGTATTCTAACCCATTACGTGTTTTAGACAGTAAAAATCCAGATGTACAAGCAATCTTAACTGATGCACCAAAACTGTCTGAGCATTTAGATGCTGAATCAAAAGAACATTTTGAAAATTTATGTGAACGTTTAGACGCAGCTGGCGTCGAATACACTGTAAACGAAAAGCTTGTACGTGGCCTTGACTATTACAACCGCACAGTTTTTGAGTGGGTGACAGATAGTCTGGGCGCACAAGGAACCGTATGTGCCGGTGGTCGCTACGACGGCCTAGTTGAGCAACTAGGTGGTAAAGCAACCCCAGCCGTTGGTTTTGCAATGGGTCTTGAACGTTTAGTTCTGCTACTACAAGCATTAGAATGTGTAGGTGACATTCGTCGCAGTGCTGATGTATATTTGGCAGCCATGGGCGACAAAGCCAGTATTCAAGCGCCTATCATCGCAGCTCAACTTCGCAAAGATGTGGCGGGTCTTCGAGTGATGGTTCACGCTGGCGGCGGCAATTTTAAAAAGCAATTAAAACGCGCTGATAAAAGCGATGCATTAGTTGCGCTCATTATCGGCGAAGATGAATTAGAACAAGGCGTTGTGACTGTAAAATATTTACGTGAGCGTAAAGAACAAGTCACCTTAAAACTAGAAGAAGCGAAAACGCTACTAGCTGAACTTATTTAAGTTCAGTTAGCAACAGAGGTAAGCATGGAAATTTATTCAACAGAAGAACAACAAGCAGAAGCGATTAAACGCTTTTTTCGTGAAAACGGTGTCGCACTGGCAGTGGGTATTATCGCAGGCCTAGGTGGTTTGTATGGCTGGAAAGCATATAATCAACACCAAATCACCAGTGCTGAAAATGCATCAGACTCATTCACTCAACTTGTTGATAGCGGTGCCGTGCTAGACAAAGCAGAAACGTTTATCAAAGATAATAATGAATCAAGCTACAGTACCTTAGTTGCTTTCGTTGCAGCTAAAGAAGCCGTAGAAAAAAATGATCTTGATGCGGCAAGTGAAAAACTTAATTGGATTATCACGCACGAGAAAAACACCGAGTTAAAAGCCACAGCTGCAACGCGTCTTGCTCGTGTTCATCTTGCACAAAAGCAGTATGAGCAAGCATTAGCAACATTAAACTCAACGTTACCAGAATCATTTGCTGCAACGGTTGCGGAATTAAAAGGCGATGTGTTTGCTGCACAAGGTGACAAAGACCAAGCGCGCAGCCAATATCAAGCTGCGGCTGATAAAGGTGGCCTTGAAAATAACCCGTTATTACAAATTAAACTTGATGACTTAGCACAAACTAGCCCAGCGGCATAAGGGGTTAAGATGAAGAAGTTAACAGCGGCAACACTTGCTCTGTGTATTGCGACCCTAACGGGGTGTTCATCAAGTGATGACGAAGATGAATTAGTATTACCAGAAATTGTTAATCAGTTTGAAACAAAGGTTGTTTGGCAAGAGTCGATTGGTGATGGTGTTCAGCACTATTTTTCTCGCCTCACTCCAGCGGTATATAACGACGTTGTGTATGTTGCCAACCGTGAAGGTGAAGTAGAAGCCTTATCGCTTGAAAATGGCGATACTCTTTGGCATACCGATGTACGTGAAAACCCCGCTTTTTGGCCTTGGGAAACATCTGAGAGCGCTAAATTATCAGGCGGTATTTTACAAGCTTATGGTAAAATATTCGTTGGCTCTGAGCACGGCTATTTAACTGCTCTTGACCGCGAAACGGGTGAAATTATTTGGCGCAAAACAGTGCCGGGCGAAGTACTTTCAAAACCAGCTGCGGGCGATGGCCTAATATTCGTTAATTTGGGTTCTGGTAAATTACTGGCCATTCACCCAGACACAGGTGAAGAACGCTGGCGTTATGAGCAAGAAGTACCGCCACTAACACTGCGTGGCCAAAGCTCACCAACGGTTGCGAATGGTGGGGTATTAATAGGCCTTGAAACAGGCAAGCTCAACGTATTAATTTCAGAAAACGGTTACTCTGCTTGGAGCGCTGAAATTGCGTCACCAAAAGGGGCTTCTGAGTTTGAGCGTTTAGTTGATGTCGATACACAAGCTTTAATTAGCGGCCCATATGCTTATGCTATCGCCTATAATGGTAACTTAGCAGCCGTGGATATTCGCTCTGGTAATGTTGTATGGAAACGTGAGTACAGCAGCTACCGTGATTTATCGATGGACAGCCAATATATCTATATTGTTGACAGCAACGGTGTGGTATACGGCTTAGATAAAGTGTCTGGTATTGAACGTTGGAGCCAACCTGCTCTACGTGGCTGGTACTTAACAGGCCCAACAGTTGCTGGAAAATATTTAGCATTGGGTGACCAAGAAGGTAACCTACACTGGTTAGATAAAGAGTCGGGCGAGCTTGTATCGCGTGAAGACTTTGACAGCTCAGGTTTCTTTATTGAGCCTGTTGTTGCCGGTGACAAGTTAATTTTATACACCCGAGATGGTGAAGTTAGCGCGGTTAAAATTCCAGACTAACTTACTAATAGTAAACGTTATTTTTCTAAGGCTTCGCTTGGCGAAGCCTTTTGTTGTTTTTTAAAGAGGTAGTTTATGCTTCCCGTGATCGCTCTTGTTGGGCGACCCAATGTGGGCAAATCCACATTATTTAACCGTTTAACACGTACTCGTGACGCCCTCGTTGCCGATTTTCCAGGCTTAACACGAGATAGAAAATATGGCCAAGCTGACTATGATGGCTATGAATTTATCGTGGTAGACACGGGCGGTATTGACGGCTCTGAGCAAGGTATCGAAACTGAAATGGCCGAGCAATCGTTACTCGCGATTGAAGAAGCCGATATCGTATTATTTTTAGTTGATGCGCGTGCGGGCATGACAGCCGCAGACCAAGCAATTGCTAATCACCTACGTAAACAGCAAAAGAAATGCTTTGTTGTCGCAAACAAAGTAGATGGTATTGATGCTGACTCATACTGTGCAGAGTTTTTTCAATTAAGCTTGGGTGATATTCACCACATTGCCGCGGCTCACGGTCGTGGTATTACGCAGTTACTTGAAACAACACTTCAACCAGTTATCGCTGAAATGGCTGCACAAAACGATGACGTTGAAGAAAGTGATGACGAATTAATTGATCTTTACAGTGAAGACGACGACAGCGAAGAGAACCAACAAGCATTTGCAGATAAACCTGTAAAACTAGCAATCATTGGTCGCCCAAATGTGGGTAAGTCTACGCTGACTAACCGTATTTTAGGTGAAGAACGCGTTATCGTTTACGATATGCCAGGTACTACGCGCGACTCTATCTACATTCCGATGACGCGTAATGACAAAGAGTACATCCTTATTGATACCGCTGGTGTTCGTAAGCGTAAAAAAGTAAGCGACGTTGTTGAGAAATTTTCTGTTATCAAAACGCTGCAAGCTATTGAAGATGCAAACGTTGTATTACTGGTTGTTGATGCTCGCGAAGGCATTTCAGATCAAGACTTAAGCTTATTAGGGTTTGCCTTAAATGCAGGTCGTTCGCTCGTTGTAGCCGTAAACAAATGGGACGGCTTAGACGATTACGTTAAAGAGCGAATCAAATCTGAGCTTGACCGTCGTTTAGGCTTTATTGACTTTGCACGCTTACACTTTATCTCTGCGTTACACGGCACCGGTGTGGGTCACTTATTTGAATCAGTTGATGAAGCATATGAGTCTGCGACTAAGCGTATTAGTACTGCAATGCTACGTCGTATCATGGACATGGCTCAAGCGGATCATCAGCCTCCTCTCGTTCGTGGCCGTCGTGTTAAGCTTAAATATGCGCATGCCGGTGGTTATAACCCACCACGTATCGTTATTCACGGTAACCAAGTTCATGACTTACCTGATAGCTATAAACGCTACCTAATGAACTACTATCGTAAAGCATTGAATATCATGGGGACACCTATCAAAATTGAATTTAGAGAAGGTGATAACCCATACGCAGGCCGCACCAATAAAGTGACCTTATCGCAAAAACGTAAAATACGTGCATTTGCGAAAGAAAACCGCAATAAGTCATAAACTTCATTCGGTCATGAAAAAACCTTGTACGCATTTGCCTACAAGGTTTTTACTAGTAACTTAAGCTTTGATCAACATATAAATCACCTATTATCTTCCCCATCTCTTTTTTCATTTGACTTACTTGGCTCTTATGTAGCTTCCTTGATTCATTGACACTAGAGCTTGCGACGGCAACGAGAGAATAAAGTGCTCGACTCCTTCCTTCAATAGCCTTTCTCCGACTAACAACATCTACATTCTTAATATATTGTTCTTTTAAATCAACAAAGTGGAGATAAACTAAAGATAAATCTTGTTCCTCTGGGTATGTTTCATCAGCGCACCAACAACTCAGCTGTATATCAATCTTATGAGTAATAAAATCTAAAAATTTAGGTGTATATATTTCCTTTTTTTCTATTGGATGAATGATCTGGAGAACTCCCCCATCGGCTAAAATTCTTAAGTAATTTATCGTGTCTATTGTTACAGTATTATCCGTCGTTATTGACTGAGTAATTATATTTTTTTATCGATGACCTGGATTAAGTAGCCATTTTCAGTATTTTTTGAAATTAAAAAAATTTTATTGGGTGCGCATCCCCCACAAGCTTAGTGACATAACCTGAGTGGGTTTGATATAGCTGGTAATAAGAAAAGCTTTCTTTATCTAGGCCTAGCATTGAAAAATAAACTGCTTCTGTAATACGTGGGTGGCTGGTATTGGTATCGTGCGCTGCACAATTAAATACCATTACCGCCCCAAAAAGCAGTGCAGTTTTACGCTTATAATCCTTCATATTCAGCTTCCCTTGGCTTTAAAATATGTTCTTGGCAAGTCATTTTGTTCCAACAATCCGTTTCGGGTACACCGTAATACCACGCTCTAAAAATCGGTTGATACTTTTCAATCACCCGTTGTTGCATACTTGGTGAAAAATGAGGTAAGTACATAGTTTTGATCACCGTAATGTGCCTTGTGATCATATCTCCTAAATTAAAGCGCGCTTGGCGATACCGAATGTCTGCTTTTTTATATTCCCTGCTATCAGGTGTAAAGTTTTGCATGTCTTGTTTAGGGGCAGTCGCCCAGCCAGCTACTTTTTTCATTTGTTCAGTAAACGGCTTAACGGTAAACGTGATATGAATAGGATCATCAGCATCGGTGGGCCCAAAGCCTCGCGGAAATCCGCGGTGGTGATAATTAGGATGGGTAACAGTAAACTCAATCGATGCATAGGCGTTGGGCTGTAATAAATCCAAACGCTCACGAGGGAAGGTAATTGGCTCATTAGCATAGGCAGTTTTAAAATATTTATAACCAAATTCAATACCACAACTACTGTGACCACATGACTCTGAATAGGCCGACTTTATCAAAAAAGGGAACTCTGGCACTGAGCCATCCTCTGTTTCAATCGTCACAACAATGGGTCCACGATAGCCATGAGCCTTATCGAATACCGTAGTGCAACTTGTTGTCAAAAAACACGCCAGTAGCACACAGTAAAACTGCAGTGCAGCTTTACGCTTACAATCCTTCATATTCAGCTTCCCTTGGCTTTAAAATTTGCTTTCTACAGTCAACCATATCCCAACAATCTGTTTCAGGTACGCCGTAATACCAGGCTCTAAAAATCGGTTGATACTTTTCAATCACCCGTTGTTGCATACTTGGTGAAAAATGAGGTAAGTACATAGTTTTGATCACCGTAATGTGCCTTGTGATCATATCTCCTAAATTAAAGCGAGCTTGGCGATACCGAATGTCTGCTTTTTTATATTCCCTGCTATCAGGTGTAAAGTTTTGCATGTCTTGCTTAGGGCCAGTCGCCCAGCCAGCTACTTTTTTCATTTGTTCAGTAAACGGCTTAACGGTAAACGTGATATGAGTGGGGTCATCAGCATCAGTGGGCCCAAAGCCTCGCGTAAATACATTGTAGTGATAATTAGGATGAGTAACCTTAAAAAGAATTGTTGCATAGGCATTGGGTTGTAATAAATCCAAACGCTCCCGTGGGAAGGTAATTGGCTCATTAGCATGCGTGGTTTTAAAGTATCTATAACCGGAGTCTATGCCACAACTACTATGACCGCATGACTCTGTGTACACGGACTCTATCAAAAAAGGGAATTCTGGAACTGAGCCATCCTCTGTTTCAATCGTCACAACAATGGGTCCACGATAGCCATGAGCCTTATCGAATACCGTAGTGCAACTTGTTGTCAAAAAACACGCCAGTAGCACACAGTAAAATTGCAGTGCAGCTTTACGCTTATAATCCTTCATATTCAGCTTCCCTTGGCTTTAAAATTTGCTTTCTACATTTAACCATACTCCAACAATCCGTTTCAGGTACGCCGTAATACCAGGCTCTAAAAATCGGTTGATACTTTTCAATCACCCGTTGTTGCATACTTGGTGAAAAATGAGGTAAGTACATAGTTTTGATCACCGTAATGTGCCTTGTGATCATATCTCCTAAATTAAAGCGCGCTTGGCGATACAGAATGTCTGCTTTTTTATATTCCCTGCTATCAGGTGTAAAGTTTTGCATGTCTTGCTTAGGGCCAGTCGCCCAGCCAGCTACTTTTTTCATTTGTTCAGTAAACGGCTTAACGGTAAACGTGATATGAGTGGGGTCATCAGCATCGGTAGGCCCAAAGCCTCGCGTAAATACATTGTAGTGATAATTAGGATGAGTAACCTTAAAAAGAATTGTTGCATAGGCGTTGGGCTGTAATAAATCCAAACGCTCCCGTGGGAAGGTAATTGGCTCATTAGCATGCGTGGTTTTAAAGTATCTATAACCGGAGTCTATGCCACAACTACTGTGACCGCATGACTCTGTGTACACGGACTCTATCAAAAAAGGGAATTCTGGCACTGAGCCATCTTCTGTTTCAATCGTCACAACAATAGGCCCACGATAGCCATGAGCCTTATCGAATACCGTAGTGCAACTTGTTGTCAAAAAACACGCCAGTAGCACACAGTAAAATTGCAGTGCAGCTTTACGCTTATAATCCTTCATATTCAGCTTCCCTTGGCTTTAAAATTTGCTTTCTACAGTCAACCATATCCCAACAATCCGTTTCAGGTACGCCGTAATACCACGCTCTAAAAATCGGTTGATACTTTTCAATTACCCGTTGTTGCATACGTTTTGAAAAATGGGGTAAGTACATAGTTTTGATCACCGTAATGTGCCTTGTAATCGTCGCCCCCAAATTAAAGCGCGCTTGGCGATACCGAATGTCTGCTTTTTTATATTCCCTGCTATCAGGTGTAAAGTTTTGCATGTCTTGCTTAGGGCCAGTCGCCCACCCAGCTACTTTATTCATTTGTTCAGCAAACGGCTTAACGGTAAACGTAATATGAATAGGATCATCAGCATCGGTAGGCCCAAAACCTCGCGGAAATCCGCCTTGGTGATAATTAGGATGGGTAACCGTAAACTCAATCGATGCATAGGCGTTGGGCTGTAATAAATCCAAACGCTCACGAGGGAAGGTAATTGGCTCATTAGCATAGGCAATTTTAAAATATTTATAACCAAATTCAATACCACAACTACTGTGACCACACGATTCCGAATAGCCCGACTCTATTAAAAAAGGAAATTCTGGCACTGAGCCATCCTCTGTTTCAATCGTCACAACAATAGGCCCACGATAACCATGTGCTTTATCAAATAAAAAATCACAGCCTGATGTCAAAAAACACGCCAGTAGCACACAGTACATTACTAAATTTTTCACACTATTAACCTTCTATTTTAATAATTATTTAGCGCTAATAATGGGGTTGTCGGCACTGCCACTAATTTGGTAGCCATAAATATTTGCAAGTTGCGCCAGCTCAGGCGATAAAACAAGGCCGTTGTCTGTATCAAACAATAGCCCTAACTCTTTTAATAAATCAGCTTTATTGTTTTTTAAAATATAACCAAGCGCTTCATCTCTTTCATAGCGAGTCATGCTTTTATTTGTACCTACCATTAACATTATTAGCTATTGATTAAGAACACCATATAAACGACTCTCATTTACATGCTTTAATAAGGCCAGTTTATTTTTCAAAATAAAATCAAGATAAGAAATTTTTTCATTATTTAACACACGTTCTTTATTTAGATTAATCTCAACATTATTGAGCTGTATAACTAAATTTTGAATGTAACTTAAACCATAACCAGCTTACGTTCTAAGATCTTCTATTTCAGACTCTATTTGATTGACATCATTTAAATTAACAGCGAGTAATTTAGAGCTAAAAAGCAGCAAACCAACCAAAAAAAACAAGATACAAAACTATTAGGCCTAATTTCCATAACTATTCCTTATCATTAAAACTCCCCCTTTATTAAAACAAACATTACATCAATTCAATAATGTATCAAACAAAATAAATATTAAAAAACAGAAAGCATAATAAATCACTACATTAAAATAAAAACAAACAAAATATAACTACAAAAAGAAAAAACAAAAATTAGCTATTAAACAACTCAAATAACATTGCAAATAAAAAACAGCTTAATTTATTCAACTTACAAGGACGTTTATTTATCTATGTATATTTTTCTCCTCATGCTTTTTCATAATTTTTAATTTCTGAGCATATAAAAAGAGTCAATTTAAGAGCTCAGGCAACATCATCATCTGAACTTGTTGGCAACATAAATGCAGGTGAGAAATATGCAGTTATCGGTACAAGAAGCACCGGTAGCTGGTTAAATATTTAGCACAACGATACATCATACTAGGCTTATGGCAGTGGATATTTCGGTCAAACTCAGGGCTCTTATATTGAGTTATCTCAAGATCAAGATGGGAATGATATAGGCTCTGTTCCAAGTGATTCGCGAATAGTAGTTTTACAGGAAATAGGCGAGAGTATTTTAACCTGGTTTGATGGTAAGCTAAGCCGTTTGAATAAATCAGATGTTGATCTAGACATTCCTGTTAGTGATTATGAATTTACCTCAACCCCTTCTACCCAAGTTATGATTGAAGAGATATTTTCATATTCCATTACTGTTAATTATGTTGGAGGCGTTGAATATAGCCTTGTTAAAGCACCTAGTGGCATGGTAATTAACCAAAATGAAATAACGTGGATGCCTTCTGATTCAGATATTGGGCAATCCACGGTTATTATTCGTGCAATAATTGATGACCAAGTCATATTGCAATCATTTACTATCGATATTTCAGCACCATTTCCATTGTGTAATAATTTAAGTGATATAAATACCAAATTCATAAGACAGAAGAGTTAGACAAAACTCTAACAACTATAAAAAACCTTGTACGCATTTGCCTACAAGGTTTTTTTATCCCTGCAAAACAGCAAAAACTGTGCTTTATTTATAGGACGAATAAAAACAAGAGCACAATGAATGGAGTTTATAAGTCAGGTTATTTACGTCGATAACGTAGAAGAAGTACTCGACTTTTATTATCAAGCATTTGGTTTTAATACCAATCATATAAGTGACGATGCAGAGTACGGCGAGCTCGTAACGGGCACGGTGAAATTAGCGTTTGCCACTCACCCACACGCGCAATCTTATTTTAAGCAAGGCTACATTCGCGCGCACCCGAAGCAACCCGCATTGGGATTTGAATTAAGATTTAGTTGTGAAAACCTAGCACAAAGCTACGATAAAGCCGTACTTGCAGGTGCTGAACCTTTATGCCCACCGACAAAAAAAGACGCCCAACATTATGCCTATGTAAGGGCCATTGAAGGTACATTGGTGTGCCTCATTGAGATTTAACTTTTTGTCAGCTCGGTATGCAGCTCTAGTGTCAGCACGCGAAGTTCCTCAAGGCGATCTAAGCTCATATTAGAGCGTGCCATTAACTTAGCAGTTAATTCTTCCGCGTCTGTTTTAAGCTGTATGCCCTGCTCTGTTAACGAGATCACTTTTTTGCGTTCATCTTCACTAGAGACTTGGCGAGTTAACAAGCCTTTTGCTTCTAACCGTTTCACAATAGGGGTCAGTGTGCCTGAGTCTAAATGCGTATCAAAAGAAAGCTCTTTTAAGCTTACTTGATTTCTGTACCACAAAGAATGCATCACGATGTATTGCGGATAGGTTAAGTCATACGCTTCGAGTAAAGGGCGAAACGCTCTTATTAGCGCATTAGTCGCACTGTAAAGCGTAAAACACACATTGTCTGATAAGTTTTGAGTCATTGCAGTGCCTTAAAGATAATTACTGCGGCTATTATTACGTTAATTTACTTTGCGCGCAAATTATTTTCGAATAACACTTGCCATTTACCTAAAAGATCATTAAATTGATCGCAAATAGTTTGCGCGCAAATGTTTTGCGTGAATCTTAGTTTGTTATTTCACTAGCATTGCTAGATTAAAAAATACGAGGTTCTTATGGCTACAAGTCAACAGATTCATTTAGTATCACGCCCTACAGGCATGCCGACCCACAATAACTTCAAGCAAGTAGAAATAACATTGCCTGAACTACAAGATGGTGAAGTCTTAATTAAAAACACCTGGATGTCAGTCGACCCTTACATGCGCCCACGTATGATAGATCGTGAATCTTACATCGAACCCTTTAAATTAAACGACGTTATGGATGGCGGTGCCATTGGCGAAGTAATTGAATCACGTAACAATCAATTTCCTGTTGGCAGTAAAGTAACTCACCTTAGTGGCTGGCGCACTGCACACATTAGCAATGGCAGCGACTTAACCCTGTTACCTGATGTACCACTGCCTGATCAATTATTTTTAAGCACCATGGGTATGACGGGTTTAACTGCATGGGCAGGCCTTACAAAAGTTATCACTCTAAAAGAAACAGACACTGTGTTTGTGTCTGCTGCATCTGGCGCAGTCGGCAGTGTTGTGTGCCAAATTGCTAAGCTAAAAGGCTGTAAAGTTATCGCCTCTGTGGGGTCAGATGAAAAAGCACGCATGCTAAAAGACTTAGGGGTTGATGCTGTAATCAACTACAAAACCGTTGAAAACCTTACTCAAGCACTTCAGCAAGCCGCTCCACAAGGGATTGATGTTTACTTTGAAAATGTCGGTGGCGACCACCTTGAAGCAGCATTAAATGTGATGAACGATTACGGCCGCATTCCTGTTTGTGGCATGATCTCAGGTTACAACAACGACACGGCGCAACCTGGGCCAAATAACTTATTCTTCATTAACTCTAAAAAGTTAACCGTACAGGGCTTTATTGTTATTGATTATTTTGACCAATTCCCTGAATTTATCGAGCAAATGGGCGCATGGCTCAGTGAAGATAAAGTTAAGTCTGAAGAAACAGTATACGAAGGCATAGAAAATGCCGTAAATGCTTTTCTTGGTTTATTCGAAGGTAAGAATAAGGGCAAAATGCTGGTTAAGCTATAACACGCTAAACGTGTAATAAACAGCCTGTGTCTTCGCTGACACAGGCTTTTTAAAAGTGAACAAATTTAAAAGATACCATCGTCGAAACCAGAACTGTTTACGATTTAAACGCCCTTGAAAAGAAAACAGTACGTCACAAATAGCTAAATCTCGAGGTTTCGAGAGGTACATAGCTTTGCGAGTTAGCTCAGCCTCAGGGGCTTTATATAGGTTATCAGCCATTCAAAAGCGATAAGTATGCCAGCTGTGCCAGTTTTTCTAATGATGAGCTTGCCTTAGATTCTGGTTTTTCAGCATCAACAGAATAACGCCTTTTTGGGATCTTAACTTGAATAAAGCCATGGTTGTTTGCCATATCGTTACGTAATAGTTCACGATCTTTTGGGGTTAGGTGATTTTCATGAATTTTTTCAAGTTCACCATTATCAAGCCAAATCGCGGCACAGTTGGGGCACTCATCTAACTCAACTACTTTAAGCGGGGTAAAAAAACGCCGCATCATCACGATATCAGGGCACTTAGGGCAATTAATCCGCTTGGTAAGATCAATGCATTCTGTCGGTAATGTTTGTAAGTGTGCGACCAACACCTGTGCTGTTTTTAAATTGGGATCGCTGAAGTGAAATATTTGCCGATTATCAAAAAACACGCCACCCGTTGATGAAAAATACACCTTAGTATCGCCAATACTCACCTCATTAAGTGGTGTATTTGTGCGTGGACAATCCATAAAACATCCTTGTTTTTAATATTAGTTAAGCGCTTTTAAAATAAGCGGTTTTAATGGTTCTGGCAATGCGATTTGCCCAGCTAAAACAAACTCATGTGCTTCACTCGACATTTTTTGCCATGTTTTACGAATGATCCCCAGCCATTTAGCCTCGTCGTAATCAGGTTTACTCATTGCAAAATCAAGCATGTAATGCTCAATAAATACCAAACTTGCAATATCTTCTATCAGTTGGCTGTCAGGGTTATGTTTAATGTTCTTTTTAGCAACCGCAGCATACACACGCTCACAATCAGCTAATGAATAGCCCGCAGTTTTCATTAGCGCAGTCACTCGCTCAGCATGAAAATCGTATAACGCGCCTCGCCACTGATAATAACCCTGCTTACCTAAAGGGAAATCACTGCGAGGTGAGCGCCAACGTTCAATATGCTGACCTCGTGCAGCAATGTGCATTAACTCATCAGCGTCAGGTTTAAAACGCGTTAGCATGTCTGTCATACGCATCGCATAAAGGAATTCTTTTGCATATGACTGCCCCTCGAACTTCACACTATTTGGATCAGCATTATTTGCATTATCTATTGCTTTTATTACAGCTTGGTACATAGGAGTTCTTTCTTAAGTATTTGCAAATTATTGTAATCTGGTCTGTTACATTTTGCTATTTTGTTGAAATTGATGAGTAATTATTGAGCTTTGCTAGACAATAAAGCAACCCTAAACTAGTATTTTTCAGTAAGTAATTTCATACTTTAATTGCCTAAGAGTTTAGGGATGCCCTTGCTGAAGAAAAATAAAATCTCTCAATCGTTACTTTCCTTTATCATTAGTTTCGGCTTATTTTCAACGATTGCATTCAAGGTGTATTTTGATAGGCAAGAAATGCATGAGCTGGAACAAAAAACGATTCTGAATAGTTACAGTAGCGATGTTGAAAAGGCCATTCTCAATGCCCTTCAAGGCCCTTATTTAGTGCGCGCAGCAATGCGTGACTATTCATACACACAAGAGCAGTTCGAAACACTCGCCAAACAAATCCTTAATCACAGCGATGGCAGCCAAACGATCCAGTTGGCGCCAAACGGAATTATTGCCTACAGCTATCCATTACTAAGCCATGAAAGTGTCATCAATGCAGACTTATTCAAAAACAAAACCATTCAAGATTCTTTGCAAAAAACGATACAAACCAAACAAATGCAACTTGATGGGCCTAAAGAGCTCTCACAAGGTGGGCAAGGGTTAGTCGCACGCTTACCTATTTTTAAACAAGACACCCTTTGGGGCTTTAGTATTGCTGTGCTGCGCTTTCCTGAATTTATAAGCAATATTAAACCTAAACTTGCCTCTGCATCTCATCGTTTTGAAGTCTGGCAAAAACAAGACACCAATTACCGGCCTTTACTCGCTAATCAGACGTTTGATGAAAGTGAATGGCTAACTCAGCCGATCATGATAAAAAATCAGCAATGGGTAGTCGGCATTAAAGACCAATTTATATTGCGTAGTCACACCGAAATTGCTGTTTTACTGCTGTTCTCACTGCTGTTGTCATCTATCAGCTGTTATTTGTTTTTTATCACGGCGCGTCTTCGCGAGCACGAGCATAATTTAGAAGAATTAGTGCAAAAGCAAACAGTCGAACTTTCAGAACAAGCGTTAGCACTCAAACAAGCACAATCATTGAGTGGTGTGGGGAGCTGGCACTTATCACCCGATACGGGAACGCGTCATTTATCAGCCCAAGCCAAAGTGCTTTTTAACTCAGATTCGACAGAACAAACGATCAACGCTATCTGTAACAGCATCGACAGTTTTTATAAAAATGCCTTTTTAAATTTTATCAATTCACGCCCAAATACGCCTATAGAGCTTGAGTACACCATAAAAATTAATGGCGAAAAGCGCTGGTTTCACGAACTTGCAGAGTGGAACTTTAAAACCAACACTTTAGTGGGGACTGTCGAAGACGTCAGTGACGAAAAACACCAGCAACATGAACTCTATCGGCAGGCTAATTTTGATCCAATGACCGGACTGGCTAATCGCCATTACACTGAAAAATACATCACCAGCTTATGTCCTCAAAATCAATATAACTCAGGACTTACCTTGTTATGTGCTGAAATAAAAGGCTTTCGACAACTCGAAGATATCTATGGTCATAATTTCATAAACGAATTACAAATAATCATTGCCAATCGTTTAATAGAGTTTGCAGAGCACTACCACGCATTTTGCGCCCATATTAAACCCGGGTGTTTTCTACTGCTGTTAAAAGAAGCTATTTTTGATGAAAAGCTTGCAACCTTTGTTGATAAACTTCAACACCAAGTTGCTGGTTTAATTGAAACCGCAGGCACGGCCCACTTTTATCATTTTTATATTGGTGTGGGTTATCCTCATTTACAAAGTCTCGATGCAAGAGAGCAAATTAATACGGCACTTATTGCAATGAATGAGTGCCATAGCTTAGAAAAAGCATTCACTATTTACAGCCAGTCTCTAAAAGATAAGCTGATAGCAAAGAGCGACTTAGAAAGTGATTTGCGTCACGCCCTCTCTACCGGTAAGCAATTGAGTATGGTTTACCAACCCATTCTTAATACCAAAACAGGGGCGTTGGTTGCATGCGAGGCATTAGTTAGGTGGCAGCATCCTGTTAGGGGCTATGTGTCACCAAACGAATTTATCGCCATTGCAGAGCAGTCTGCGTTGATCAACTTATTATCGCGGTGGATCATTGCCAAAGTCGCTGAAGACTGTCACCGATTAGTGGAAAATAACATTCATATAAGAATGTCGATAAACCTGTCTCGTAAACAGTTTTCAGATGCGCATCTCGTAAAACGTTTAAGCCAAGAAAAAATGACCTTGTTCCCGGCAGATCAAGAAATAAACCTTGAGATCACTGAGTCTGCTCTTTTTCAAAACACACAATATGCCATTAGCTTAATGCACAAACTAAAAACAGCCGGCTTTGATTTATCGCTTGATGACTTTGGAACGGGTTATTCATCGCTTGCGTCCATACAGCAATTCCCCCTTGATAACGTGAAAATAGACCGCGCGTTTATTTGTAATTGCGTCGAAAACCCGCGTGACGGTCTTTTTTTACAAACCATGAGTGACTTGGCGCATCATTTAAACTTAACCATCACTGCCGAGGGGGTCGAAAGCTCAGAACAATGGCAACTGGTCAGTGATAAAGGCATTGATTACATTCAAGGGTATTTAATTTCAATGCCATTACCAATCGAAAAGTTTATTGAATTTGATCCTGCCCCGTAAGATCGCGGGCAATACTTTGCTGAGGCTTTTCAATCATTCGGGTAAGTTCTGTGCCATCATCACTGATAATGATGGTAGGGGTGTAACGTAAGTCATGCTTCTTTGCGAGGCCGTTAGGGTCGAGCTTGTCGTAGCCAACCGCAACTAAACGCAATGAACCAAGTTGCACTTTAGCCATATCAAGCAATTTTAAAAAGCGCGGTACTTCGCGTTTAGAATCATGGCACCACGTGCCTAAAAAAACTAAAGCTTGCTTGCCTTGCAGTGCTTTTATTGTGTTTAGGTCATTTTCGCTTGGCGAATAGTCTTCATATTCTTCGCTAAATTCAGCGTAGTTTTTAAGTAAGTCTGCAACCGTTATATCGCCAGCATAGGGCGCTTCAGCGGCAAACAGCGTCGTTGACAAAAGCACCACAAAGGCACTCAATACATATTTCATAATTATTATTCTCTACGCTATTAAAGTCCCACAATAACTAATTGCGCTTATTTACACCAGTTTTAGGTGCGTTCAAAACAACACTAAACGCTCTAAAATAAACCTCTACGATGAATAAAAACATGTGCATTAATAGGGTTAAATCAACATCCCTGCTTTCAATTCGGCCTATGATCACACGCTATTCGCAAAATCTTAAAATCTACCCTATTATATTAGTTATAACTAATATAATGAGAATCACCATGGTCACAGCAAAAAGAGTCAGCGGTCTTTTAGTACTTTTCAGCTCAATGAGCTATGCACAAACAACACCGCCTAATATCGCGAGTTTGGAGAGCGAAGCCGTTGAGCGCATTGCATTATTTGCAAACACACTCAAATCTGAACTTGGTGAGGCAATACAGCAAGGTGGGCTTGTTGCAGGGATTGATGTGTGCCAAATGAAGGCGCCCGCTATCGCTGAAAGTTTGTCAATCAATGGCTGGAAAGTCGCTCGTAAAAGCAGCAAAAACCGAAACCCGAACAATAAACCTGATGGTTGGGAGGCCGAGAAAATAGCCGAACTTCTGGACATGCTACGAAACAGCGAAAGCATCGAGAATGTCACATTTTCAACCACCCGCGATGGTCAGTTTCGCTTTGCCAAAGCCATAAAAGTTGCCCCGGTGTGTTTAGCCTGTCACGGTGAAAAAATATCACCAGAGGTAAAACAAGCGCTCAATAATCATTACCCTAACGACTTAGCAACTGGGTATAAACTAGGCGATTTAAGAGGCATTTTTTCTGTGAGCAAAACACTGGAAACCCCCTAATACAATGCCATGATGGTGTATTTGTAAGTAACTTAGGCTCGCATAGTGCACCATTAGCCATTAATATAAGCGCAAATAAAATTAACCTAGGTGTAGTTTATGTCGACCCCTCCTTGCCCAAAGTGTCAATCGGAATACGTATACCCAGATCAAAACAACCTCATATGCCCTGAATGTGGGCATGAATGGAATCCAACGGCTGTAAATAGCGATGACGTGATCACAGTAAAAGATGCCAACGGCACTTTATTGGTAGATGGCGATAAAGTGACAGTTGCTAAAGATTTAAAAATCAAAGGCAGCTCACAAGTCATTAAAATTGGCACCAAAGCTGTTATTCGTCGAGTGCTCGATAAAAAAGACCACGAGCTCGACTGTAAAGTAGACGGTATCGGCGAAATGATGGTCACTGCAAAATTTGTAAAGAAAGCTTAAGCTTGCGCGTCCTCAGCCAGCCATGACAACATGGCGCTGCGGACAACTTCAATATGCTCGCCGCCCACAGTCCAGTGACAAACACCTTCAAGCTCAATAAACTGAGCCTTATTTCGGGCATATTTTTTTGCCATTGCTCGCTGTGCTTTGATGGGGGTCACCCTGTCTTTATTGCCCGCAATGATAAGTATTGGGCAGCGAATTGATGCACTATTAACGCGTGAATAACCCGTTGGAAAAAAGCCACTTACCCCCATTTGAAATGTAGCCCGCCCCGACTCATAAGTCGCATGCTGATATATTAGCTGCTGAACCGAATCAGGTTGCGTATTCGCAATACCATAACGAATCTGCGCAAGCGTAATGTGTGTTACCCGCCGCCATAGCGGGAATAAAAATAAATTACGTCCAAATGTGCGAATAACAGACCAACTCCATGCATTGATCCCCCCCGGTGCGGCTGATGAAAGTAAAATAAGCTTGGCAACATGCATCCTTGCAGCGACCAATTGAGCCAGTAAACCACCCATCGAATGACCAGCAATAATGGCAGGCCTATCAAGCTTGGCTATTTCTGCCATAATAAACGCAACATAATCTTGTAAGCGCAGCTTCGCTAATGTCTGTTTATCTGCTGTTGTATAACTTGATTTGTCAAAATGCATTGGCAACGTTAATGCATGAACTTCAAAGCCCTGTTGCGTAAATACTGCCGCCACGTCTTGCATAGCCACCGCGGTGCTCCACATACCATGAATAAGGACAACGGGTGGTTTATTTTTAAACTGTGTATTCATGCCGTTCATACCATTTATTAACCCATCGAAACGACAGCTTATGTGTGCTGATGTCGATGTTTGTCGTTTTTAAATTGTAAAACATCATTGGCAATTGGGTTTTAAGTGAGCGTTTGTTTATCTTTACCATAATGCATTGTTACCACCCACGGTGGTTAAACAATAAAAGCCACAATTGTGGCTTTTATTTCACACAGGCTCGCTTTTAGTAACAAGCCGTTCGGGTATGTGTAAGGTACGCTGCGGAAATGGAATCGTTAAGCCTGCGTCTTCGATTGACTCTTTAACGCGCTTATTTAAATCCCAATACGTTTGCCAATAATCGTCATTTTTAGCCCACGCTCTAAGCTGTATATTAACTGCACTTTCGGCCATAGCCGATACCATAACGTGAGGTGCAGGCTCTAAAAGTAAGCGAGGTTCACTGGCAGCAATACGTTTTAATACATCGAACCCTTCATCAATCGAATCGGCATACGAAATACCCACAACAATATCCATGCGGCGTTTACCATTTCGAGTAAAGTTTTTAATATTATTGCCCCACACAATCCCGTTCGGTGATGCGATATATAAGCCATCGATGGTTTGAAAAATAGTGGTGAACAAATTAACTTCAGAAACTGTTCCTTGCATTGAACCTATTTCAACAAAGTCACCCACTTTAAACGGCCTTAAAATAAGTAACATCATGCCAGCAGCAATATTACTTAAAGTATCTTTAAGCGCTAAACCAATCGCGAGGCCTGCGGCCCCCACTAACGCAATCAAACTTGCGGTATTTACGCCAAAAATATCTAAAATAAACACACCACCAATCACATATACCGTATAGCCTGCAACCGATGACAAAATAGGCAAGAGTGTGTCGTCTACTTTATTCAGTTTTGAATGAGAATTTTTAATCGCCTTTTTCACAGACTTGGCGATAAGCGCACTGGCAATTAAAATTACAATCGCCAGCACCAATTTGTAGCCCAGCGCAATAATAGTCTGTGAGTGATTAAGCCAAAAATCGCTAACCGTTTGTTTCATACTATGTCCTGTATAATATATTTATATTTCAATTCGTTAACTTAATTGCTTACTGAAAACAGTAACCACGCATTATAGGCACAGTACACAAGCAGTAGCCCAACCCCTTCAACTCTGTTTATTCTGCCAGTCCTGCGATAACCATAAGCAAATACTAATAAACATAGCGTTAAAAAGAACATCGCTAACCAATCACGCATTAATAAATCACTTGAAAGATTAACGGCAGGCGCAATAACACCAGCAATGCCTGTCACCGCTAAAATATTAAACATGTTAGAGCCAATCACGTTACCAATGGCAATATCGTGTTCACCTTTTCGCGCTGCGACAACTGAGGCGGCAAGTTCAGGTAACGACGTACCCAGTGCCACAATAGTTAAGCCAATAATTAAATCGCTTATTCCCATAAGTTCAGCAATATTTACCGCCCCCCACACAAGTAAACGAGAGCTGGCAATGAGTACAATAAGCCCGATGACTAACCAAGTAATAGCCGCCTTAAGCGACATAGGTTGGGCACTCAGTTCCTGCTCAACATCGTTTTGTAAAGTATCGTTTTTGCTTTTTAGCGCAGCAAAAATACTCCAGCCAATAAAGGCTAGAAACCCAAGTAATAATACAATGGCATCAAAACGCGTTAGGCTGTTGTCCCATATCAACACAGCAAGCAAAATACTAACAAGCAGTAATAGTGGTAGCTCTTTTTTAACAATCGTTGAATGAACGACTATCGGCGAGATAATAGCTGTAAGGCCCAAGATCAGCCCTATATTTACGATATTTGACCCAACGGCATTCCCTAAAGCAAGCTCAGGGCTGCCGTCTGCCGCCGCCATAGCTGACACCAACATTTCTGGCGCAGACGTGCCAAAGCCAACAACGACCATACCAATTAAAAGAGTTGGCATACCCGCATATTTAGCACTGACAGCGGCACCATCAACAAATCGATCGGCACTCCAAATCAGCAATGCAAAACCGCATAAAATAGCGAGGACAAAAGTAATCATATGAACTCCCGGCGCATCAGTGGTAACAAAATGACCGACTTGAACATTGCGTAGTCACCCAGACGACACGCTAGAAAAGTAATAAACACGAGCAGACCCCTTAGGGCGGAATACAATAAGGCATACACTATGCCCGCCCGGAACACAGTAGATGCCTTAAGTCTTGTCAATCCATACTACGGACATGAACGCCACGAACGAATGTTCGGAGACTGTTGACGTTCATCTTAGTAACTAAGCGACTACTCCCCTAAGGTTAGGCGTAGACTATATAACCAAAAGTCACAAGTACAAAGTAAAATCTACACCTTTTTTACTTGTTTTTTTACCACGATTCGACTTCTTAAACAGAGTAACGTTCGACGACAATACCCGCCACATCACATGCTTTACAGTGCAATTCCCAACCACCAGCCCAAGTTCGAGCATGAAGACTTGCATGGCAAAGTGGACACACTTCATCAGCAAATGTACTTGGAGTTAACGCTTTTGCACGCTTAGAAAAAAACCTTAAAAACCACAAAATGTTATCATCGATGTTTATCGCAAGATCGCGACGTAAGGTATCGCAAAATGCGTTAAAGACTGCCTGCTTGTATTCCCGTTCATGTTCAGGCGATTTTGCAGCATACAGGCCAAGATAGTGATCGATTTCTTTAACACGTTCAGGCCATGCGTGTGCGTCTATATGATGTTGGCAATCAATCAGTTCTGCCAATGTATAATTTGCGTAATCTGGTTTTATCATCGTAAATTTCCTCCTTAAAACTCACTCACTCGGATAAAGAGAGCCATTTTTATTTATCTCTGCTAACCACTGCTCAAACAAGGTATTAGCATCAGCCAGCTCATTCTGTGACAAGCGTGGGGAGTGCTTTTGCTCAAACCAAGCATAGCGATTATATAAATCATTATTTTGCGTCATTTCCATAAGCAAACGATTAATCGCATAGGCTTTAGCCGCACTGTTTACGCCCACTTGCTCATCGACAAACATATACGTGCTTTTTCACTTCCCTGCATCGCTGCGCGCTATGAATTCAGCCCTTGCAAGTTTAGTAGGAAATTGCGAACGCACATAAAATTCAGCTGTTAAACGTAAACATAGCATCCCACGATAAAATGCAAATTGCTAGATTACGCTAGCCCAAAAAACTTGAATGCAAGACATGGTTGCCCAACAGGTGCCTTACATTCAAGCATTAAAATATGCTAGCGAGTCAGCATATTAACGGCCATTATAATGAGTAAAGTGGCAAATATTTTTTTGATCAATGACACTGGCCATGTCTGCGTTGCTAAGGCCCCCCAAGGCGCAGTAAACCAAGACGTACAAACAATACCCAACAGAGCCGGTAAATAAACAAACCCTGCAAAACCGTCTTGCAATGCAAAGTACTGACTACCCGCACTGATGTAACCTACCGAACCAAATAGCGCAATAACAATGCCACAAGCCGATGCGCAACCAATGGCTTTTTTCATATCGACTGAAAAAAACGTTAATAATGGCACAAGCACCGCACCGCCCCCAATACCTATCATGGCAGATAAACCACCGGTGATTGTGGTTAAAAATGTAAGCAGACCTTTATTAGGTAATTGGCGCGCAGTGGATGTATCTCCCCTGCCCCCAAAAATCATTTTAAGCGCAATGAGCACAACGCAAATAGCGAATACTAACCTCACCACATTTTCTGGTAATAACGCCGCAATAAACCCACTGATGAGCGCACCAAGTGCCACACCAACCATCACCCAAGGCGCAATTTCCCATGGCACATTGCCATTTTTATGATGCGCTATTGCTGACGACGTTGAAGTAAAAAGTATGGATGCCAATGAGGTTGCAATAGCCACTACCACGACCTGCTCTGCGGGTAAGACATTAAAGTGCAGTAATATAATGCTGAGTATTGGCACAATCACTAAACCGCCACCAATCCCTAATAAACCGGCTAAAAACCCAACGCCACTGCCAAGTAAAGCGCAGTAAAGCACCAACACGATTAATTCACTCATTCCCTTTATCTCTGTTATTCGTTTAGATTTCGAGTATATCAATTAAAGGAACAATAGTTGCGGCGTTAAGTATTGAATATTACTCACGTTTCACATGAAAAAACCACATCATAGCCTCACCCATTTAGCCATCTAGACTTTCAAAGTATGTTTAAGTGCTTTGCACCCATATTAAATACACACCACAAGAGTACGTCCCTTTAATGTATGAATCGCATTCATGTTTTACCTGAAATAAAAACGTTTTTCTTCATGCTCCAGAGCACGTATAAATTTATTAACGCTGCAAAGGTTACGACAGCTAATTGAGTAGCCTGTTATGACTAACACAGCGATAAATGATTAAACAGCAGTCACGTTTTCGGATTAAACATTGGATACCTACAGCCATGAAAAATGATTTTACATTTACTATTAAGCGCATTTGCTTGGATGAAAACTACCATCCATCAAACAGCACGCGTATCACTACCAACTTTGCAAACTTAGCAAGAGGCGAAAGCCGTAAACAGAACCTACGCAATGCTTTAAAAATGATTAATAATCGTTTTAATGCCTTAGCAAATTGGGATAACCCACAAGGCACTCGCTACTCTGTTGAACTGGAAATTATTTCTGTTGATATCGATATTGCGAACAGTGGTGACGTTTTTCCCTCTATTGAAGTGTTAAAAACGAATATTATTGATCACCAGACCGATGAACGAATCGAAGGCATTGTGGGTAACAACTTCTCATCTTATGTTCGCGACTATGACTTTAGTGTGTTGCTGCTTGATCATAATAAAAGTAAAAGCCAATTTAGCATCCCCGATAACTTTGGCGACTTACATGGCAAGCTGTTTCAACACTTTGTAAGCTCTGATACTTACAAAAGCCACTTTAAAAAACCACCGGTTATTTGCTTAAGCGTGTCAGACAACAAAACCTATCACCGCACCGAAAATCAGCATCCAATTTTAGGGGTAGAGTATCAGCCAAATGAAACATCATTAACTGAACAATACTTCAAAAAAATGGGCTTACAAGTGCGTTACTTTATGCCTCCTAACAGTGTGGCTCCTCTGGCATTCTATTTTTTTGGTGATTTGCTTAACGATTACACTAACCTTGAGCTAATTAGCACCATTAGCACCATGGAGACCTTTCAAAAGATCTACAGGCCAGAAATTTATAACGCCAATGCAGTCGCAGGGAGCCGTTATAAACCAAACTTAAAGAACCAAGATCATTCATTAACACAGATTATTTATGACCGTGAAGAGCGCAGTCAGTTAGCTGTTGCACAAGGCAAATTTGCCGAACAATACTTTATAAAGCCCTATAAAACAGTGCTTGAGCAATGGTCTAGCAATCTGGCCTAATAACGAGATAACTAAGCGATTATTATGAAAAAATTATTACCTACTTCAACCGCTGGCAGCTTGCCAAAACCGTCTTGGTTGGCACAGCCACAAACGCTTTGGTCACCCTGGAAATTACAAGGAAGTGAACTTAGCGATGGCAAGCATGATGCACTGCGTGTTTCGTTACATGAACAACAGTTAGCAGGTGTTGATATTGTGAGTGATGGCGAACAAACCCGCCAGCACTTTGTCACCACCTTTATTGAACACTTAACAGGGGTTGATTTCGAAAACCGTAAAACCGTTAAAATACGTGACCGTTACGATGCCAGTGTGCCGTGTGTTGTTGGACCTGTATCACGTACCAAACCGGTGTTTGTTGACGATGCCAAATTTTTGCGCGCACAAACCAAGAAGCCAATCAAATGGGCGTTGCCGGGTCCGATGACCATGATCGACACCCTGTACGATGACCATTATCACAGCCGCGAAAAGCTCGCCTGGGAATTTGCTAAAATTCTTAATCAAGAGGCCATAGAGCTTGAAGCAGCAGGTGTCGATATCATTCAATTTGATGAGCCCGCTTTTAATGTGTTTTTTGACGACGTTAACGACTGGGGTATTGCCTGCCTTGAAAGAGCAATCGAAGGGCTGCAATGCGAAACCGCCGTTCATATTTGTTACGGTTACGGCATTAAAGCCAATACCGATTGGAAACAAACATTGGGTAACGAGTGGCGCCAATACGAGGAAATATTTCCTAAGCTACAAAAATCGAATATCGATATAATTTCGCTCGAATGTCATAACTCGCGTGTACCAATTGAGTTACTTGAGCTGATCCGTGGAAAAAAAGTGATGGTAGGCGCCATTGATGTCGCTCGCAATGAAATAGAAACCCCAGAAGAGGTTGCCGCAACACTGCGTGAAGCACTCAAATATGTTGATGCCGATAAGCTCTACCCTTGCACCAACTGCGGCATGGCCCCATTGCCCCGAGATATCGCAAATGACAAATTAAAAGCCCTCAGCGCAGGGACAGAGCTTGTACGAAAAGAGCTGCTAGCTAATTAATCCTCACGAAAAACAACGACATTACAGATAAACAAGCAGGTAGCGTGCTACACGACACCTGCTTTTTTACTTCACGCTATTCAAAAAATCGTAATTCCTTAATTTTAAGCAATTTCTGAATGTTTAATCACCCTTTCCGACTGGCTAACATAACTACGTTCACCAATACTGTAACGGCAATAAACACAACCCAATAAAAAATAAGGAACCTTGATGCTGTCGAATATACCGCGCTTTAAAATTGACGATATTTTGATGGCCATCAAAAACAACGAGTTCTTTTTAGTCGCACAGCCACAAGTCAACCTCGACACATACGAACTGGTCGGGTTTGAATTTCTGGCACGCTGGAATCATCCTAAATATGGTGTCATCGCACCATTTCATTTTATTGATCTACTTGAAATAAATGAACAATGTTATTTATTAACACTCACACTGTTTGAGCGAATGCTGCAGACCATTCAGCCCCTTGATAATACGAAAACGGCTATTCACTATTCATTAAATATGTCAGCTAATGACCTCACCATTGAAGGCTTCGCCAAACAAATCGGTCATTTAATCAATCAATACCAGATAAATGCAGATTCGATTGTACTCGAAGTCACCGAAACCGCAGGTATTTTCAGCAACCAAAGCGTGGCAAACCTAAGACAACTCAGTCAATTGGGTATTCAACTTGCCATTGATGATTTTTGGACGGGCTTTTCGACACTCGAAACGATTCGGTTAAATGTGTTTAGCGAAGTAAAAATTGACTACTCCTTAACCTCGCAGCTTATTAATGACAAAGCAAGCATGGCAGGCATGAATGCTATTCTTCAACTGTGCAGTGATTTAGAGCTGCGTTGTGTAATCGAAGGCATAGAAACCTGCATGGCACGAGGCATTCTTATTGAAGCCGGTGCCAAAATTGGTCAGGGCTTTTTATTTGACAAAGGGGTTGAAGAGCACGCTCTTAAAGAGTGGATTACTAATTATACTCACAGTCAATACAGCGCAAAATGTGATAACGCCACATTGTTACTCAGTGAAAAAGAGCTTCGTTTACTAGAGCTTCGCCCACATCCTTCTTGGCTATGGGATTTCAACACCAATAAAGTCATTTGGGCAAATCGTTCTGGGGTTAAATTTTGGGGAGTAGAGAGCCTCAAAAACTTACAAGCAAAAACATTCAACTTAATGAGTTACTCAGTTAAAACACGGCTAAAAAGCTATTATCGACGCTTTGTTTCAGGAGAAGCCGAAATAAGTTCTGAATGGGATTTTTACCCAAATGGTCGGCACAAAAAAGTCTTTTGTATTCAAATCCCCCGCGTTTCACAAGAAGGTAACTACGTTATGATGGTGCATGCGTTTGAAGGGTTTCATTCGCGCCTCCCCAATAAAAAGCACTTCGATTCAACAAACCAGTTCCCCGCCCCTTTTATCATTGTTAATGAGCAAGGAGCGCTAACACGCATCAATAAACACGCCCATATTGAGATTGATATTCAAACAGACCAAATTAGCGAAATAATTGCCTCTGATGATTTTCAAAACATAAAATCAGCCTGCCGAGGTGGGCATTTGGTGCAAACATTTGTAAAAAACCAAAAGAGTGATTGCCAAGACGTACTCTACATTCGTGCTTTAATGGTGCCGGATCAAAATACGTCTGAACAATGTGTTTACCACATAGTGTTAGTGCCTATCAGCGATTTACTCGCTAACGAGATACCCGCGCTAAAACCTGTAGACAATTAAAATTAACACCAATAGGAAGAACAAAACACATTACATTGACCATAGAATAAACGTAATAACAATATTCAATAACTTACTCAATGCTCTAACCCCTCATAGCAACACGACATTAAGGTTGAAAATGTTCTAGCAATTTGCTGTCTTGTTGTAATCTAACAAATACCCGCAAACTACCCCTCATAAGCAAAGAAGCCTACCGAAAGGAAAAGTGACAATGTATTTTTCATGGTATCCAATGTTTTACCCATATGGACTTAACCTAATTTCATTGTTATTTCAGTCGAATACTTCATTTCTATCCCGCATAAGCGCGAACGGATAATGATAATCACTGCTCATCAATGAAAACCCGTATTCATTGTCACTGTGCTTGAGGACTCAAGTTACTTCATGATTTTCTCAAACCTGAAAAAGTCTTCTTCGTTGATGCCAGAATCATCAATATCCTGAACCACAGAATCACCGTCAAGATGGTGTTTATTAAAGAATTCAACAATATGAAAACCACACTTATTTACGTAAAAGTTAATATTTCTTTTTTCAAAATAAGGCGTGACTGTTGTCCAAACTTTAGTATCTGGGTACGCAGCTTCAATGGCTTTCCATGTCGCCAGCCCTAAACCTTTGTTATGATTTTCTGGGTAAATAAAAAACAAATCGAGGCTGTTATATTGGCTATCTGTATTAATATTCAACACAACACCCCCCACCCTCTTTTGTTCATATACTATATGAGATACAACAGCGCCTTTTGCGTTAAAAGACGTCGTTATATCCTCATCTGATGGTATGGGTTCACTGTGTGAAACTCCAAATTGTTCGACTAACGCATCGGTGAAAGTCTGCTGTAATTTGATTTTAAAATCAGATAGTTCTTCTTTTGTTACCGGTACAAAGCGTACAGTTTTTTTATTCATAATCTAAGTTGGCCTTTTGAAAATACATTCCCAATTTTTCTCTATGTGAATTATGTTTTATCTCGAATGCAGTCATTCCATTGTTTAATCGGAAATTTTCTATTTTAGATACAACAGAAGCACTCTCTATCACACCATGTTTTCTCGTAATTTTGGAATAAGAAAACACCCAGAAATAAGCGCATAACTAATCTTCAAGCTGCCTGTTTGATTTCTTACTAATCTGTAGCCAAGTCTGCAAGCGCTCTTGAATACTCATGACAAACACAAAAAAAGCAGGTACGAAATAAATGGCAAGTACGGTTGCACTAACCATTCCGCCAAACACCCCAGTACCTATGGCGCGTTGAGTCTCTGCACTTGCGCCTTCCGCTAGCATCAGAGGCACAACCCCAAGACCAAATGCAAGAGAGGTCATTAATATAGGTCTTAATCTCAACTTCGCAGCTTGAACCGCAGACTGAACCAATCCGTGGCCTTGCTCTCTCAACTGCTTAGCAAACTCAACGATTAAAATTGCATTTTTCGCCGAAAGACCAATGACGGTGATCATCCCCACTTTGAAGAAAACGTCGTTCGGCATATCACGTAGTACAACAGCAAGTACCGCACCCAATAACCCCAGTGGCACAACCAACATGACGGATAATGGAATAGCCCAACTCTCATAAAGTGCAGCTAATACTAAAAAGACGACTAACATCGATAGCGCCATAAGCATTGGTGCTTGTTTGGCTGAGTGAAGCTCTTGCAATGCCTGTCCTGTCCAAGCGATGGTAAAACCTGCTGGGAGTTGCTTAGCCATGTTTTCTATCTGAGCCATCGCTTCGCCACTGGAGACGCCAGACGATGCACTACCCGAAATTCGGACCGCAGGATAACCTTGAAAACGAATAAATTGCGGCGCTGACTCAGTCCACGTTGGGATCACCATTTCTGATAACGGCACCATGCCACCATTGATATTTCGTACGTGAAGTTTAAGTACATCCTCTATCTGCATCCTAGATGACGCCTCAGCTTGCATGATGACTTGCTGCATCCTGCCTTCATTAGGAAAGTCATTAATGTACAACGAGCCTATCGCCGTTGATAACGTCTCACTAATACTTGTAAATGAAACACCGAGTGCTTCTGCTTTCTGGCGATCAATATCTAAATGAATACTTGTGCCCACAGGAAGTCCATCAGCGTAAACATCACTAAATGACTTACTATCTCTAGCCAACGCTAGCATCGTCGCCTCAACAGCTTTCAATGCTTCGTATCCCTGATTGCCACGATCTTGCAAGAAAAACGTAATATCAGAACTCGTTCCTAACTCATCAATCGAAGGGGGCAACATATGCATAACAGTGCCTTCTTTAACATCTGTCATCGCCTCCTCAGCAAGCCTTAACTCATCTATTGTTGAGGTGTCGTTGCGATCGTCCCAATCTTTCAACATCGTAAAACTTTGTGCGGTGTTAGTGCCTGAGCCCGAAAAGCCAAAGCCAATGACTGTCATTGTTGACTCTATAGAAGGTCGGCTTAACACATATTGTTCAAATTTTTTCACAACATCCAATGTGCGAACGGTGGTTGCGTCTGCAGGAAGTTGGATATTAGTGATAAAATAACCTTGGTCTTCTTCTGGCAAAAACGAGGAAGGCAGCTGTCTATACACTAAAACGAGAACAGCACACAGAAAGACAAAAACAAGCATTATTCGCCCTTTGCGATTCACACATGCGTTGACCTGAACTTCGTAGCGACTATTGATTCGGTTAAAACCCCGATTAAACCATTTGGCAAATCGAGTCTGTGTGTGCTGATTACCTTTCACTGGTTTTAATAACCTGGCGCAAAGAGCGGGCGTGAGTGTCAGTGCTAAAAATGCGGAGATCAAAATGGATACGGCCATTGATAATGTAAACTGTTTATAAATTACACCAACCGAATCACTGGCAAATGCCATTGGAATGAACACCGCCGTCAACACAAGCGTGATACCAATAATAGCGCCTGTAATTTCTTTCATCGCCTTAGATGTCGCTTCTTTCAAGGATAAACCCTTTTGCGACATGAGACGTTCTACATTTTCTACAACGACAATCGCATCATCGACAATAATGCCAATCGCCAAAACCATACCGAACATCGTTAATACGTTTATCGAAAAGCCGGTTAACAACATCACCGTGAATGTTCCCAACAGCGCAATTGGCGCTACGATAGCTGGAATTAATGTGTAGCGAATGTTTTGTAAAAACAAAAACATAACAAAAAAAACCAACACCATGGCTTCAACTAACGTATAAATAACCTTATTGATTGAAACCTTTACAAAAGGTGCCGTATTAAACGGGATTGAATAGGTCATCCCAGAAGGCAAGCTTTGGCTCAATTCTGCCAAACGTTTTTGGACAGCATCAGCAGTTTTAACAGCATTCGCTCCCGGTGTGAGCTGAATAGCCGCAGCCGTTGCCGTTTTACCATTTTCCCGATTTAAATAACCATATGATTGAGAACCAATTTCTACACGTGCAACATCACTTAAAACGACTTTTGACCCCTGGTTATTTGCGCGGAGAATAATATGAGAGAATTCTTCAACACTCGTTAACTGACCTTGCACAGTTAATGGGACTGATACTCTTTGTCCAGATACTGTAGGCGCAGCACCGATACTACCAGGCGCAATTTGCGTATTTTGCTGAGCAATAGCCACGCTAATATCATTCATCGTCAAGCCCAATGAATTGAGTTTACTCGGGTCAACCCAAATCCGCATTGCTTTCTCTGCGCCAAATGACTGAACGCGCCCTACCCCTTCTATTCGGCGTAGTTCATCTACAATGTTACGAGCTAAATAGTCATTCAATGTTATTTCATCAAAGCGGTTATCATCCGATCTTAATCCAACAATCATCAAAAAATTTGATGATGCAGACTCCACCGATAAGCCATTTTGACGCACAGCTTGAGGCAAACGAGATTCAACCGCTTTTAGTTGGTTTTGTACGTCAACTTGCGCTAAGTCTGGGTCTGTTCCTGGCTTAAATGTTGCCGTGATAGATGCAGAGCCAGAGTTGTCAGCTGATGACTCGAAATACAATAAGTTTTTAACGTTCGACAGCTCTCCCTCGATAAGGCTAAGCACACCATCATTCATTTCCTTAGGACTCGCTCCAGGATACGTCGCCATAATACTAACCGTCGGTGGTGCAACAGAGGGGTAACGAGAAATAGGTAATTTCGGAATCGAAATACATCCAAATAAAATAATGAAAAGCGCAATAACCCAAGCAAATACAGGGCGATGAATAAAAAACTGAGACATAAAAGAGGCTCTCTAACTTTAATCAGTGTGTCATAGATGTGATAAAAACCTCAGGTTCTTGCCACTGCTGTTGGTCTACTAGAATACCGTCCTCAAGTCTTTCTTTACCTTCGACTACGATATTTTCATCTTTTTCAACGCCCGATTTGATGCGGTACTGACCATCGATTAATTCCCCAAGTTTTACTGGTTTTAGGTGTGCATGCCCTTCCAAATCAATACTCCAAAGATGAGGAGAGCCAGCAACATACAAAACAGCCTGCTGTGGAACAGTGAGTGCATTGCTATAACGCGAACGAAGCACCTTTGTTTTAACGAACATACCCGGCAGTAAAAGACGCTGGGAGTTATCTACAAGCACACGAAGCAACACATCACCGGTGCCTTCATCAATATTGATCCCTGAAAACAAAATGTGCCCTTTGACAGGGTAAGGAAGCCCATTGCTGCGTAAAATTTCAATCTTTGTTTCATTAACACTGGGGTTGTCGCCAGAATTTTCCGCTAGAGCCTCACGAGTAGCCTCTAGTGAAGACGCTGGTCGACGAATATCAACAAACACGTTATCGATCTGCTGTATACGCGCCATCGAAGTTGCATCTGTGCTACTTACCAAAGCGCCCTCAGTCACCAACGTTTGTTCAATCAATCCAGATATTGGCGCTGTAACACGTGCGAACTGTAAATCAAGTTCACGTCGTGCAAGCGTTGCTTTAGCCACAGCGACTTCTGCTGCAGCTTGATCACGCTGTAAGACAATATCGTCAAACTCTTGTTGGCTAATCGTATTGGCTTTTACAAGGGGGCGTAATCGTAACTCTTTGTCCTGAGCACGCTTATAAGTCACCTCCGCTCTTAATAAATTTGCTTTTGCTGTGTCGACATCTGCTTCAAATGGCGCAGGCTCAATTTGGAAGAGCGGTTGACCCGCTTTCACTTCAGTGCCTTGTTTGAACAAGCGATGCTTTACGATCCCAACAACTTGTGGGCGAATCTCTGCCACTCTTACAGCCCTCACTCTTCCTGGCAGTTCTTCATAGACATCTACATGTTGCGGCTTCAACTTTATAGTTGACACTAAAGGGGAAGACTCTTGTAGATCAATGGCATTTTCGTCTTTATTAGATTGATAACAGCCAACTAAAAAGAACAGTATCAATATATGTAAGCTGCTAAATGCACATATATTTATCTTTTTCACTGAGGTATCCTCTGAACAAGTTAAAGCGGGCTATCCGCCGTAGATAGTGTTGAGTGTACTCGCTATGTATGGAGGTCACGCTGAGCTAATATGGAGATTTGATGGAGATGAATAATTTGTACGTTGAAAGACAGAAACTAGCTGCGTATTCAGATCAAGATACAGAGTCAGTTTCTCACCATCAGGCTTTAATCCTGATTGTTGAGGACGAGTCTGAAATTGTCGATATACTTTCCGCTTACCTTTCTCGTAATAATTTGCGCACCATTCATGCCTCAGACGGGCAAAAAGCACTTGAACTTCATTCATCCATGAAGCCTGATCTTATATTGCTCGATATCCAGATGCCAAAAATGGATGGGTGGAATGTCTTATCTCAACTTCGTCAGAAAAGTAACACGCCCGTCATTATGCTTACAGCAATGGACCAAGATTTAGACAAACTAATGGCGCTCAGAATTGGCGCTGATGATTATGTTGTTAAACCCTTTAATCCGGCAGAAGTCGTTGCGAGAGTGCAAGCTGTTCTAAGGCGTACCTTAGGAGTTAATCAACCTAAGCAGCAAAACATACTGCGAACGGATCCCTTTGAAGTTGATTTAGAAAGCCATGAAATTACTGTCAATGTGGATGGACAGCGTCATGCCATAACAACGCTAACCCTCACTGAATTTAAACTTTTAACACATTTCATAAATTCACCAAAACGAGTGTTTAGCCGAATAGAGCTATTAAATTCCTGCTTACCAGAGGGAGATACCCTCGAAAGGACGATCGACAGTCATATCAGTAAGATCCGTAAAAAACTTGAAACCTTTGGAATTCATGGCATTCCCGCTGGCGTGCGTGGCGTTGGTTATCGCTTCAAGGGGGAACAATGAAATCAAGTGGTTTGAGCCGTCAAATTGCGTTTTCCATGATGAAGATAGCGATAGGCTCTGCATTAATTACAATTGTTGGTTCGTTCATTTTTTATTACCTTTGGGATAAATATTGGCCCAACTACATACCTAATGATGTCTATATTACTCCCTCTTGGCCAGAGTGGATTTGGATTGTATTGACATGCATCATAGTCATATTGCTCGCTGCAAGTCTTGCTCTTAAGTTATCCCAACGTATTTTAGAACCGCTTAGTGCCGTTGCCGAAGGAATGCATAGAATCGCGGAAGGCGAACTGCATTTTAGGGCTAATGTCGGAGATCGTTCCTTAGGCGAGGCAGCATTACTGGTGGACGATTTTAACCTCCTTGCTGAAAAACTTCAGCGAATGACAGAAGAGCATGCTTTTTGGAATGCAGCTATCGCCCATGAACTAAGAACCCCAGTGACTATTTTACGAGGCCGTTTACAAGGATTAGCAGAGGGCGTGTTCACTCCCGATAAAACCCAGTTCACCAAACTATTAGTGCAAATTGAAGGGTTGTCTCGATTAATAGAAGATCTTCGTGTCATTAGTTTAATGAATAGCGGTGAACTAAGAATAAATGTACAAAAAACGAATCTCTCCACAGAAATAAAATTACTCACCGATTTATCGGTAAACATGCTTCATGAGGCAAATCAATACGTAGTACTAAACCTAACAACAGAGCCAGTCATGTGCGACCCGACCCGAATCAGGCAAGCTCTTTTAGCAATACTCGAAAATGCGAGTAAATATGCTCATTCTGGCGCAATAAAAATTACCACTAAGCTTAAAGGAGACTTTTGCTACCTGAGCGTGGAAGACAGTGGTCCAGGTATTTCGCCTGATCTTATCCCACATATTTTCTGCGCATTTCACAGCGCAAAAGATAACCCCAAAAGTGGTAGCGGATTAGGGTTAGCAGTTGTTGCTGCTATTGCTAACGCGCATAAAGGCAATGTTAGTTGTCGTATAAGTGATACCGGCGGAACCATAATTGAAATCTGTTGGCCCGCCTAAAAGCGCGTATACATAACATTATGGAGACTCATAAATCTGTAGTTACCCGAGCGAGGTTCTTTAATCCAAAATCAACGGCTACATCTATAAAATATAAGCGGTTTACTATATTTTGATTACCGAATATTCTCAATTTGCTTAGAACTTCCTGAGCATCCCTAATGCAAAAACGGCAAGCATATTTATGAGGTGACTCAGCAATGAAATTTACAACTATGTAGCACAAGCAAAAATATAAAATACCGTAATTTAGACACGGTAATTTATGCCTGCCCAACGCATTGAGCAGGCTGCCAAAGAGCATTAAAGTTAGAAAATATAAATGAAACCGACGCCTATTTCACTTTCATAATTACTACGCGCGATGGGGCTTTTCCTTACATCACTGCTGAAGTACTCAAAAAGAGCTTCCGCGTAAATCTGCCAATTATCATTCATATTATGTCGGTAACTGTAATCCACGCCAAACGAGCGTAATCCCCCACTCAAAGAGGTCGTTTCTAAGCCTGATGCCGCAGATTGCATTTCGTCTATACCAAACCCTTTGTTGGCATAGTCACTATCATGAAAAACAGCCACTATATTAACTTCAGAACCCGACCCATCCGTGTGGGTTCCAAAGCGTCTGCCCACCCCAAACAAACCTAAATTTCCATCTTCACTCGCCACAACACGGCTTACTAGCCAGTAACGCCAATCAGGTGTGAAAGAACGACGAGCCTGAAACACCAGTTCAAACCCTTCTTCTTGATCACCTAACCCATCTAATCGGCCATCATCTGAATCGCTTTCTTCTCGCCCCTCATCAAAACCTACCGATGCCTCTAACAACCAATCATTGTTTCGAAGACCACGCCAACCAAATGCTTCTCCAGCAAAATAAAATATATTATCGCCCTTACGCCATTGCACCGCTCCCGCAGGCTGTAATTCAAACCCAAATTCGTCTGAACCTTCGTAAGCCGTTTCATATTCAACGCCTGCACCAAGCCCAAAGCTCCAGCCGTCTTTCCCTTTAGTGAAATCATCTAATGAAGGTAAAGGAACCAGTGCTTCTCTATCCTCTAAAGCCAGTACTGAAGGGGTTGCCAACCCATAAATACAAGAAAGAAAAATTGGTAAAAACTTTTTCATCTATTTCATCCTCTCAAAATTTATTGTGGGGTCTGCATGGCAGATCCTATTCTTGTAGAGAGATCGACCAACAACGGCAGTATGCGAATGCTATTGCATCGTATAAGTGTAGCAATAGAGACTCTTACATTCTTAAGATCATCTATCCGCATAAAAATACGAATGAATTTTTTAACTAGATCAGTAAATAACCCCGTTGAGAGAGGTTAGTTAGTTGGTATATATAAATAGTTTGGGGAGTTTTTTGGGGGATAGTCACTCGTCGTTTTGAACGCTAAAGCCCTCTACCGTTATTTTTTATCAAAACTAAGCGTTGAAAATTGCATTCGACCCTAATATAGGCTTTAAAAGGCCGTAACTTCTTTTAAATATAGCGAGGCTATAGCTGCCAATACAAAGGGGACCCAAACACGTCTATGTAGTAGTCAATAATGGCTCTTGCATTAAGTGATGGGTGACGGGCATTCGGGTATATTGCAGCAATAGTTTGAGTTTCAGTATTAATTGATGAATCAATCTCTGTAAAAAGCTTCACAAGTTTACCCTCAGATAGACTGTCAGCAATGAGCCAATCTGGAAACAATACTATTCCCATACCATTTAAAGCGGCGGTGAGCAGAGACTCGGCGTTGTTCGAACTTAAAGTCGGAGTGATCGGGCAGTGAACCCATAAACCTTCGGGTTGCCTGAAATACCAACGATTTGGACCTGATGAGCCACTATAGACAAGACATTTATGTGTAACTAAGTCTTCAGGTTTTTTAGGCACACCATATTTTTGAATGTACTTGGGTGATGCAGTAAGATGATAACTCTGCTCTCCCACAATACGTGCTCGTAATGAGGAGTCGTTAAGCGTACCAATCCGAAATATGACATCTGACGCATCTTTCATCGGATCAATGTAATCATCAGTAAGAGTTAGCTCTATATCTAATTCTGGATATCTTTCGCTCAGATTAGCAAGGGCTGGAGCTATATGCTTTTGACCAAAAAATACTGGCGCGTTTATCCGAGCAAGTCCCGAGGGTTCTAGTAATCTTTCACTTAACGCTTGTTGTGCATCATGAAAATTTAAAGCCATTGCACGCGCATGATTTATGAATAGGTTACCGCTTTCAGTGGGTATTATCGCACGCGTATTCCGATAAAATAATTGATGTCCAAGCGCATCTTCAAGATTGTGTATAACACGAGACACTTGAGAAGCAGACACCCCTTCCCGTCTCGCTACCAACGAAAAATTCTTTAGCTCATACACATTGATGAAAATCAGTAAGCTCTTTAGATTTATAGATTCAAAATTACTCATATATGCATATTGTGCAAAGGTGTTCACACAATAATGGCATTTTTCTCATCAATCGAAAAGCGTATTCTTCTTCACCTTAAAAAATGGAGAAAGTTTTATATGCAACTCTTTTTAATTTTGATTGTTATCGCTGGTGGTATGGGGCTTTCCGTTGAAGCCGGGTTACTAGGGCCTTTGGGAACGCAAGTTGGCGATTTATGGGCAACATTTAGTATTTTCGCAGTTGGGGCTGCATTAACATTTTTGTTGATGTTGTTTTTTAGCCCTCGTAATAGTGCATCTTTTTTCTCTCAGCCATCATGGCAACTGTCAGGGGGAGTATTAGGTGTCGTTTATGTCGTTATTCTCACTGTGGCGACGCCTAAAATAGGTATTGCAATGACGATGATTGGTATTTTAGCTGGGCAAATCTCTAAAAGTTTAATTATCGATCACTTTGGTCTATTTGGTACCCCTCACAGAAGAATCGACAATAGACGAATTATTGCACTCATTTTCATCATTATCGCGTTAGCGATGGTTGCACAAGGTTAGGATCTATTATGACATTTATAATGATTTTATTAGCGATACTCGGTGGCGTTATGCTCAGTATTCAAGCAGCAATTAATGGTCAACTTGGAAGTAAATTAGGCGTTTTTAAGACCGCATTCCTTACATTTTCAGTGGGTGCATTAATCACAGCTTTATTGATCTTCTACTTTGAGCCAAAGCATTCAATCACGTTGCTGGATGTACCCAAATGGCAATTACTGGGAGCTATGTGTGGTGTTCCATATATAGTCATAATGGTACTTGCGGTGCAACGTATCGGTACCGCTGTCGCAACGGTTGCGGTTATTTTCGGGCAGCTAACAATGAGTATGTTAATTGATAATTTTGGCTGGCTGGGGAATGAGCCAATACCTTTTTCAATTTATAGGGTAATTGCAATTATTTGTCTTGGTGTGGCCTTATATTTTATATATTCAAGCAATAAGACTACAAATAGCTCAAGTGAACAAAAATTAACGAGAACACTTACTTCAGATTAGTGTGTTTAAGTTATCTAATGTTTAAATATTCCTACCCCAATGAGCTAGGTGCCTAGCTCATTGACTAATTAAAACGACGCTACATATGCTTTTACTTGCTTACAAAGTCTCATCAAAACATTCATAACGCAAAGTTACAAACAGTCTTCAACCAATGAATACGACTCTTAAAGCTGCTTAATGGTTATCTTGCGGCGCCTAGTTGAGATCCATATCATTTATCGGATTTTAATTTATTACTATTCCAGTTTTAGAACAGAAAGAACAAATTTTAGCTGCTCATAAAATAAATAATCCCTCTTATGACAATAGTCATAATTCTGTCATTTAATTGATCAATAATTGGCGCTAATTTAATCAACTAACGTAATGAAGAAGTAATGAACAGTGCTTTGGTGCAACTTTCGTTTGCACTCCCCTCTAGTGATGATCCCTTATGTGCGGCACTTGAGCATACAATGGAATACGAACAACTGCATTTTGTTGCTAACGAGCAAAAGCAGGTTTTGTTTTATTGTGTGCTACCCGAAGATGCGCATGAGGGCGATGTGATCTCTATTAGTGCGACCTATCCTAATGCGCGTGAATCAGCGTATTTTACTGCGCGCACACTGACGCAACATGACCTAGATCAGCAGCTTATTATGCTTACGTTAGAAAACGTGACACAAAGTGGTGAATTTGTATTGCAGCTAATGCTTCATGGTAAGCATGCAACATTGAAAGACAGCGCGCAATTCGACGTGGGTATCGCTGCCAGCGCATCGCCACAATTAGCGCCGACAAACCACGCTAAAAATCAGGGGTTTCGGCACTATATCAGTAATCTTGGGGCAAGTTTCTTAGCGTTTTTCTAATCGCAAAAGCTTATTTTACCCATGGTAATATCGGGGATCCCTTGCTCGGTATTACCAAAACGCTGTTGACCCCCCGACAAACACTCATTTGCCAGAATCGCAAACAATACCGCTTCTTTCGCATCTGGATTAATGCCTAAGCTATCGGTGTTTTTAATAGCTGAAAGCTGCGGGCAATTCGCTAAGATCATTTTCATTAGCAGCGGGTTATGCACTCCACCGCCACTGGCATACACTGCAATATCGGTCAGTTTTTCACTGCATTGATTGATTGCTTTAGCAATCATTAAAGCCGAAAACGTGACTAAAGTGGCCATGACGTCGTAATGAGACAGATCGCTCGTGTTAGAACGCACTTGAGCCGACGCTAAATAATCTAGGTTAAATACTTCTGGCCCTGTTGTCTTTGGAAAATCTAAACTAAAGAATGCATCACTGCATAACGCCGCTAACAAAGCGTCGTTTGCGGTGCCTTTACTGGCGATTAATGCATCTTTATCATACTGAAGCGGTGCAAAATGACGCTGTACATACGCGTCCATAATGGTATTGCCTGGGCCAATGTCTGAACTAAAAACAGCTCGCGC
Organism: Pseudoalteromonas sp. MBR-15; assembly: GCF_053628915.1. Lineage (NCBI taxonomy): Bacteria > Pseudomonadati > Pseudomonadota > Gammaproteobacteria > Alteromonadales > Pseudoalteromonadaceae > Pseudoalteromonas > Pseudoalteromonas sp. MBR-15. The sequence goes on along the minus strand of NZ_JBRJHH010000014.1, from coordinate 65,448 downwards.
ATCGGCAGATTTTGGTAAATAGGTAAGATTAGCAATCCCCCCCATATTTAACAAAATACGGTTTTCTTGATGACTTGTGAAATACAAATAATCACCGTATACCGCCAAAGGAGCACCTTCTCCACCCGCAGCAATATGCTTTTGCCTAAAGTCGCCAATAGTGGTGATCCCTGCGGTAACCGCGAGATGATCACTGTCGCCAATTTGTAACGTTGCATTACCGTATTCAGGGCGTTTGTGCTGAGTTTTAGGGCAATGATAAATAGTTTGTCCATGACTTGCTATTACATCGATATGCTCTTTATCTATACCCCAGCTAGCTAAAGTATGTGCAACCATCTCGCCATGAAGCTGGCCTATCCACGGGTTAAGTAAGGTTACTTCTTCAAGGTCGCATTCTCGCTTTGCGAACACGCGCTTAACGCGTGATTTATAATTATCGTCGTAATCAACGGTAGTAAACTTAATAACATCAACATGGGTATTCATGCCCTGCCCAGAGACCTCACACAGCGCAATATCAAGACCATCTAATGAGGTGCCACTCATCAGACCAATAATTAATTTTTTTTCTTTTTTTGCACTTAAATACAGTTTTTCAATATGTTGATGCATAAATAAATCACTTAAAATCAGCTTGTTATATAATAATAAGCCGCTTGATGGATTGGAATAGTTTATATTTTAAAACAATACATTTAAAGAATAATTATTGCAAAGATTTTTAATTTGCTTTAAAACTGTACGGGTGAGCTCCCCAAAAGGAGAACACAACAGCCATCATAACAAAAAGTATGACGCATTAAATTAACTAAATGGTCTTGGTCGCATACCAACCAGCGTTGATTTAAATGATAAAACGCTAGGGAATCAACATGAAAGCAAAGACAACTCACACAAAACGTTCGCTACTGCTGCTCTCACCACTTGCTATTGCTGTAAGCTCGGTTATGGGGGTGGCGCACGCTGCAGATACCGAACAAGCCAAAAAGCCTGAAGTAATCACTGTAACAGGCTCACGTATTCAACGAACCGAATTAGTTTCAAGCAGCCCTGTTGTCAGCGTTGATGAAGCACAAATTCACCTAGACCGTGCGGTAAACGTTGAAGATATTACGGCTAAACTGCCACAAGCGGCAGCAGGTGCAAATAGCACAGGCGCAACCGTTGGCGACTCGTTTGGCTCATCGACGATTGATTTACGTGGCCTAGGTCAAAACAGAACACTTGTGCTTATTGATGGTACACGCGCTGTGCCTTTTAGTTTTCGAAACTCAGTTGACGTAAATACGATTCCGGCAGGTTTAATTAAGCGTGTTGACGTGCTTACCGGCGGTGCTGCTGCGGTATACGGTGCTGATGCCGTTGCAGGGGTTGTAAACTTTGTATTAGATGATGATTTTACCGGTGCTGAATTCTCGACGAGTTATGAAAGTGCAGATGGCGGGAATGAAAAACTCAATTTTGAAGCAATTTTCGGGGGTGATATCGCCGAGGGTCGCGGCCACGTTACCGGATATTTAGGCTACACCGAACGTAAAGAACTTTTAGCAGGCGAGCGAAGCTACGCCCTTGATAACTCAACACCGCTGATTAATAGTGGTGGTTACTATACCGATGTTGCATCAGGCAATAGCCTTGCTATTACAGATGCAGGAAGTGTTTCAAATGAGCGTCAAACGACTGATTTTACAGCCGATCGTTACTTAACCCAACCAATGGATCGCTTTTCAACCGGCTTGTTATTCGATGTTGATGTAAGCAACAGCGCCGTTGCATATGGGCGTGCCATGTATTCGAAAGTGACTGTAAAGGGAGCGGGTGCCAGTGGTCAAACACCTATTTTTGTGAACGAGCAAGTCACTCTTACCAGTAATAACCCGTATATTCCTAGCGAGTTACGTGACCAACTAACGTTTGATAGCGAAGGTAATGCACGTGTAAATGTAGAGCGAAACCTTGGTTTAGGTGTGCAACATACAGAAGCCGTTCGCGATTCAATGCAATTTCAATTAGGTTTAAAAGGCGATTTAACCGATTACTTACGCTACGATGTGTATGGCCAATACGGTAAAACTGACGAAGTAGCAACCATTTATAACAATGCCTATCGCAATGACAACAGTGGCAACAGCCGCTTTGCAGCGCTTGCTAACTCAGTGGACATTTTTGATCCCAACCTCGACTTAACTGATTTCAGCGACCCACTAATTTATACCACTCGCGACCGTACACAAAGTGTGATTTCAGCAACTTTATCGGGTGATTCAGGGTTCTTGTTTGAGCTTCCTGCTGGCCCTGTCGACTTTGCCGTTGGTTACGAATACCGTAAAGAAACCGGTAAACAAACACCGGGCGATGCGTTTAGAAATGGCACCAGCTTTGCGTCAATTAGTGCATTTGATATGGACGCAAGCTTCAGCTCAGAAGAGTTTTATGCTGAGGTATTAGTGCCTATTTTAGTTGATCAGCCCTTTGCCGAAGAGCTTAGCTTTGAAGGTGCTTATCGCATTTCTGACTACTCAAACACTGAAGCAGAAGACACCTATAAACTGGGTATAAACTGGGCAATTAACAGCGATATTCGTATTCGTGCAAACCGCTTAACGGCGTTTAGAGCACCTAACTTAGGTGAATTTGCCAGCCCTATTACGGCACTTTCGCTGTCGTTATTTGATCAAAACAGTGATCAATTTGTCCCTCGACTAGCGGGCCGTTATAACGGCGATCCTTGTTTGCTAGGTACGGGCGATGCAAGCCAATGTGCTGCATTTGGTGCGCCGCCAGTTGGCACTGAGTTTGACTCAAGCACAGCAAAATACACGTACGGCGGAAACCCAAATATTAAACCAGAGCAAGCTGAATCTGATACTTTGGGCATTGTTTACACCCCTAGCTATTTAGAAGGCTTTGATTTATCGTTAGATTATTACAGCATTCGCGTAACGGATGCGGTAAGTCAAATTCAACCAGGTGCGGCACTGCAAAGCTGTTACATTGACGATCCTAACCCGAATAACCCATTGTGTGGTGCAGTACTTCGCGATCCGAATACTGGGTTTATTAGCACAGCTATTGTCAACGACTTTAACTTAGCAGCAATTGAGCAAGCAGGTATTGATGTTGCGGCTAACTACGTTATTGATGCCCCAGCTCAAATGGGCGGTCGCTTTAGATTCTCGTACCAAGGTAACTTTGTTACTAAACAAACTCGCCAAAATAACAGCACCGTGGCAGAAGTAGACTGTAAAGGCACCTATGGCAGTGCGTGTTCTGGTGACTTTGCGAGTATTTTACAAGCAGACTATAAACACCGTGCAAGCATTGATTGGCAATTAGATAACATGAATTTCCAACTTGGCTGGCGCAGAATCGGGGAAGTAGAGTATGCTGTAGACCGTTCAGAAACAATCTCAGCACAAAATTATCTTGATTTCGCAGCAGCATGGCAAGTTAATGAGGAACTTGCTGTTAATTTTGGTGTCGATAACTTGTTAGACCGTGAACCACCAACACCTGAAATCGGTGCAAACCACTTTAATACCGTAAGTGATTATAGTGTGATTGGCCGCTCTGTCGGTGTTTCACTGAGATACGCTCCGAGTTTTAATTAGTCCTACTGTTTTAGCTACACAGGATTAATCCCCTCAAGCGCACCCTGCCCGGTGCGCTTTTTTATTGCCTCAAGATAGACCACTTAATTAAGCGAATTAGTATAATATTTAATTTTAACGCCTTAATAATTAGGTCAAAGTACCTAAATAAAAACTGATAAACAGGGAATGTATACATGCCATTTAATGAACAAGAACGCGCGGCTTTATTAGCGCTTAAAGGGGTGGGGCCCACAGTGGTAAAACGCTTTGAAGAAATAGGGATTGACTCATTTGAGCAGTTAGCAGGGTTCGATGCAAACACAATTGCTGAGCGAGTTGCCTCAATGCTGCATTCAAGCTGTTGGAAAAATAGCCCACAGGCAAAAGCGGCGATTAACGCCGCTATCACTCGCGCTAAGCAAGGCTAATTTAAAGTTTAATGACCTCTATCGCACCGCGCTTTTGCATAGTAACAAAGATCGTATCCTGCTCGTCGTTAAAGGTTAGGTTTGTGGGGTGCTGGCCTTTAAGCGTGTAGGTTTTTAAAACCTTACCTTCAGGTGAAACCTCCAGCACTTTACCCGCTCCGTAACGGGTAATAAAAATATGCCCTTGGTTATTCACGCGCATGCCATCTAGGCCATGATCATCAAAGCGTATCAACACGCGTTTATTACTAATATTCAGTGCATCGTCAAGGTCATACTGCCATACAAGGCGTTGCACACTTTCATTTACATACAGCTTGCTGTTGTCGTTATTCACGGCAACCCCGTTAGTGGTTCCCATGTTTTTTTCGAGAAGGTGTGTGCTACCGTCTGCGTTTATGCGCCACAGCTGTCCGGTGCTTTTTGCCCAATTAGGATCGCTGGCAAAAAAGCTTCCTCCTTGCGTAATCGCAATATCATTAGGTTGATTCATTTCACTGTTGTGGGCAAATACTTCGACTTGTTGGCTGTTCGCAGGCACTTTTAAAATACGGTGATTAACGTAATCGGCAATATAAAGGTTACCATGTTGATCGAATTGCAAACCATTACCAACGCTGTCATTTGGTAAGCGCACAAATAATGACGACTTGCCCATGTTATCGACTCGGCCTATCGTCCCTTGCTCTGCATAGTTAACGGCATACAAAGTGCCGTTGAACATGGTAGGTCCTTCAATGCCTTGCGTAAACACATTGTCTTTTACAAAGTCTTGGCTATCAACGGCCATAACGGTTTGTGAGCTAAAAAGCGCAACGACAGCTGCTAAAGTGCGAAATTTCATGATCATCCTTTTATTTATCTAGGCTGGTATAGACAGCTAAAATTGGGTACTCATTTTCACCAAACGAAAGTGTAAGGGAGCGCTTTTCTCCATCATCAAGCTTAATGCCTTCATCGAAAGTGAGTGGGTTTAATCGGCTGCCATCTGCAAACAACGCCATAATATGGTCGGCTTGTAAAATACGAGAGCCAGATGCTTTGTTTTCGATAGTAACCACGGCGAGACGTCGGCCACTTTCGCTACTCATCATCACACTATGCAAAATACTAAATTGGCTTTGTTTGGGATAACGTTTGGCGTCGTTTTCAAATGCAAACGCACCGCCCGAAAGCGAGACAGGGTCAACCGATAAAACCTCATCATTCGCGTTAGCCTGAGCGCTAAACGCGCCAGTTAAAAGCGCCGTCGTTAACAATAAAATACGTTTCATATCAATCCTTTTGACTTATCTGTTGCATTTGAGCATACACCTTTCTATGCCCTCTGCAAAATCGATTATTGCATGACTGAAATTGTGTTTATTTTCACAGTGACAATTTAATCATTGAATTTTATGAATGCGCCCGCACTTCATCTATATGCACCACTTCATAAACCTAGTAATAGGAACAAAGTATGTCTGATATTCAAAATCGTCAATATATTCTTGAGTCTCGCCCAAATGGCGTCGCAAATGAAAGCAATATCGTATTAAAAACACACTCAGTACCCGCACCAAAAAACGGTGAGGTACTGCTAAGAACTATTTATTTATCGCTCGACCCCTATATGCGTGGGCGAATGAGCGATGCAGAGTCATATGCTGACCCTGTCGAAATTGGTGATGTGATGGTGGGCGCAACCGTATGCCAAGTTGAGCAATCAAACCACCCTGACTACCAAGAAGGTGAATGGGTGTTGGCGTATACGGGCTGGCAAGAATACGCAATCAGCGACACAAAAGGCTTAATGAAGCTGGGTAAGAACCCTGAAAACCCTTCTTATGCGTTAGGTATTATGGGTATGCCTGGTTTTACGGCGTACATGGGGCTTTTGGATATTGGTGAACCAAAACCAGGCGAAACGGTCGTTGTTGCTGCGGCCACAGGACCTGTCGGTGCAACGGTAGGACAAATTGCTAAATTAAAAGGCTGTAAGGTCGTTGGCGTAGCTGGCGGTAAAGAAAAATGCCAACATGCCGTTGAAAACCTTGGGTTCGATGCTTGTATTGACCACAAAGCGGATGATTTTGCAGAACAGTTAAGCGCAGCCTGTAATAAAGGCATTGATGTCTATTATGAAAATGTCGGTGGTCATGTACTCGATGCCGTCTTACCACTGTTAAATACCAAAGCGCGCATTCCATTATGTGGCTTAGTATCACAGTACAATGCAACCGAGCTGCCACCGGGTCCAGACCGTTTGTCTATGCTTATGGGCTTAATTTTAAAGAAACGTATTAAAGTGCAAGGTTTCATTATTTTTGATGACTACGCTCATCGTTATGAGGAGTTCGCAAAAGACATGCAAGCATGGCTAAGCGAAGGAAAAATCAAATATAAAGAGCACCTTGAAGCTAATTTCGAAAATACACTTAACGCCTTTAATGCTATGTTGAATGGTGAGAATTTTGGCAAAACTGTCGTACAAGTTCAGCAGCCAATGTAAATTTTTTAGGCGTAGCAACCCATGCTTCGCCACTAATAAGGATAACGAATGATTAAGTTACACCATTTAAATAAATCACGTTCTAAACGTATTATTTGGTTACTGGAAGAGCTTGGTGTCGATTACGACATTGTTGCCTATCAACGCAATAAAGAAACGTTTTTAGCGCCTGATGAACTAAAACAAATTCATCCGCTGGGTAAATCGCCCGTTATTGAAGATAACGGTAAAGTAATTACCGAGTCTGGTGCAATTACTGATTACCTAATTAGCCAGTACGGGCAAGGCAAGTTTATGCCAAGTCAGCAAAGCGACAGCTATGTTGATTACCAGCAATGGCTGCATTTTGCTGAAAGTTCTGCCATGGTGCCTCTTCTACTAAAACTCTTTATTACTAAAGATGGCTGTCAAACTAACTTTATTGCCGACTATGCCGACCATGAAATTGCTAAAATACTGAGCTATGTTAATCAGCAATTACAAGGTAAGCAGTACTTAGTCGACGACACATTGACAGGCGCTGATTTCATGATGTCTTTTGTTGTAGAGCAGGTTGCTCAGGCGGGTAAGCTGTCGCACTTCCCTGAAATCGAACGCTACTTTGAGCAGCTAAAAACTCACGAGAGCTATCACACAGCCAATGAGCTAGAAGCAAAATACGATTAGCGTAAAAAGTAAGGGCACTGTTTTGTGCCTTTACTGCCTCTATATTATTACGATGGAGGGCATAGCCGTGGTTTTACTGGGCATTTTTTAAATAGTAAATAAGTAATGTTTGCACCTATTCACGAATTATCTAACGATTTAAACATCGCCATATTAGTACCAAACCTAACGGCCTCAGAGCATGCAACATTGCTTTACCCACAGACATTTCAGGCAACAGATTTTGCTCAATTCGATGCCGTATTTGTTGGCGGGCTTGATTGCTCTAACACAAAAGAGCTTACTGATTATTGTGCATCGTATGGCACACCACTCATTAAAATAACCCACCCAAGCAACGACACAAGCGTGATACAAAATGTCATTTTAAATATTGCTGCCAAGCTTTACAGTCATGAAATGCCGAGCAATATAGACCTTGCAGATATCATAAACCTTAATAATGAAGCAGACACATTATGTTGCTTTGATTCCTTTCAAGCAGCGGTGACATTTTTAAACACCGTAAATAACGCTATCGTTAGCAATGGCCTGTACTTAGCATCGACTCACCTTGATTTAGAAACTTTCACGAAACACTCACAACAACTTTCAGCCTATATCGCTGATAGCGGCTATTTATGTGCCAGTTTGTTTAGTTCACGTAATGCAAAGTCGTCTGTGTTGATTGGGCTTAAGGTAAAGTAAGCATGGCCATGTTCATCGCCAAAAATAATCAGTAAAGAAGAGGCAAGCGTCGCTAATATCCCTACGTCACGCAGACTCTGTTGCGGCCAGACTTTTTAGCTTGATACATCGCGTGATCTGCTCTTTCAATTGCCTGCTCAATATCATCGTTAACACTGACAGAGGCAATACCAAACGAGCCTGTCACATTTATAGGCGTGTTGGTCCCAATATTAATGTTTAACTCTTCGACACTCGCTCTTAAACGCTCAGAAAATGACTTGGCCCCTTCAAGCTCTGTCTCTGGCAGACACACTAAAAATTCCTCCCCCCCATAACGATACAGTTGATCGTACTCTCGTAAATGCGATTGAATACATTTTACTAAGGCAACCAATACCTTATCGCCAGCTGCGTGACCATGCTCATCATTTACGCGTTTAAAATGATCAAGATCTATCATGATAATTGCACATTCAAGCGAGTGACGTTTACAGCGTTCGTGCTCTTTGCGCAGGTGACTCAGTAAGTTGGTGCGATCAGTTGCCCCAGTAAGGGGATCACGGGTATGCAAAACGTCGGAAAACTCATCGCTCACCGCTTCAAATAAATCTCTGAGTGTGTCTAAATCAGCATGAAATTGATCGAGTAAGCTCACTGGAATAGCCGATTTAGCTTCATTTAACGACAAAAGCACTTTAGCACCTTGATGCATTTTTTGATGCGCAGTGCCCATCTCAGAAAAATGAGGATGCAACTTTTTAGTGTCGGTTGGTAACTTATTAAACCACTGACCAAACTCGCAAAAAGTATGCGCATTGTCGCTAAGGTCATGCTTATTGGCAGGGACATTTGAGATTAGGCTGCGTAGTAACTGCTTATACCAAGATTGGTGCCATTCAATTGCTTGATCAATTTCTGCAATAATACGCTCTAGCTGCTTATTGGACAGCGCATTAAGCCCTTTGCTGCCCTTTGAATTAGACGTCAATCAAATACCCCAATTTATTGTTTTTAATATTAAAAGAGTAGTCAATAAATGGGGTATGCTCAACGAAAAAGACATAAAGCTTAATCAACTAGCCGATAACCCACGGCGGGCTCGGTAAGTATGTGTTTAGGGTTTGCTGCATTATCTTCGAGTTTTTGTCTTAACTGGCCTATGTGAACACGCACGTATTCAGGGCGATTTATATATTGCTCCCCCCATACTTGAGATAAAATAGCGTTATGCGTTAATACTTTATCTTTTTGTTGAAAGAGTAACAGTAAAATAGCGTATTCTTTTTTAGTTAACTTGATGCTCTGCCCGTCTTTTTTAACAACATGCTTGTGGGGATCAATATGAATATCACCACATTGCAATGTCATATTTGGCGAAGATTGGGCGCGTAATAAAACCCGTATTCTGGCAAGAAGTTCGTTGGCACTAAAGGGCTTCGTTATGTAATCGTTTGCGCCATTATCCAGTGCGGTTACTTTTTCTGTTTCGCCATCACGTGCAGATAAAACCAATACCGGTAATAAACTCCATTGCCTAAACTCAAGCAGCCAATTTTGTCCATCCATATCGAGTAAGCCTAAATCAAGTAGCACTAAATCAAACTGTTGCTCACTTAATAGTGCAAAGCCATCTAAGCCCTTTGCGCATAGGCTGACTTCATAGCCACTGGCTTTAAGCAGCGTTTTTAAAAAACTTTGCAGTGGAGGTGAGTCTTCTAACACTAAAATATTAGCCATGCTGTTTACTCCAAATCAACTGGGCTTTCGCCTGCCCTGTTTGCTCATTAAGGGTTAACTCAAATTGACCTTGATGACACTTAGCAACCACATCGCAGATAATACTGCCAAGACCAACGCCTTCGTCTTGACTGGTTTCATTATTGCGATTAATCGAGTTTATTAGCACGAGTTGATACTCATTATCTCGTTCAATAAATTGCATATCCGCCGTTCCGTCACCATAACGCGCTGCGTTCTCGAGCATATTAGCACAGGCAATTTCTAGCAGTGTTTCATCACCATAGCAGGCACTATTTTGTGCAGCATTAATGGTTAATTTAAAGTCGCTTAATTGCTGTTGCCTACGCGCTTTTGCTTCGCTAATGAGGCTCGAAACGTTGAGTTTTTGCCATGTAATATTCTCACCTAACTTATTGACTTTGCTTAGTTCCATTACCTTATCAAAATGCTGATTAAGTATTTTACTTTGCTCAAAAATATTATTGGCTTGTTCTTTAACCACGTCACGACTTAATTCAATCTCCTCATCTGCCAGCATACTTGATGCCCCCATTATGGTTGCCAAAGGAGTTCGCAAGTCATGCGATAAACTGCGCAGCAAGGTATTCTTTGACCGTTCAAGTTCCGCTTGTACTGCAATGGCCGCAGACTGTTGGCGCAATAACGTTTTTTCGTGAACTTGATACAATAAAGAGCACGCCGTATCTGCCAGCGCTTGTTGCTCACTCGTCAAGGGTTTTGCAAACGCGATCCCCCCTAATTCAGGCTGCTGCTCATTTAAATACATAACATTGTTTGTCTGCGTTACATGCCAATCACATTTAACCTTTAAATGCGCCGTCATCGCGGCTATAAATAATTGCTTTTGCTCATCTAAACTGTCGAGTTCATTTAATTTTTTCGCAAGCTCGTAGAGCAGTCGGCTATTGCTGGCGTGTTCTTGCACATCGCGCACTTTAGTATTGAGCTCACCGGCTAAATGGCTTATCACTAGGCCAACAATAAGCATCACCACAAATGTCACCACATATTCAATGTTTTCAATATGAAAGGTAAAGTACGGCACCACATAAAACCAGTCGGTGCAGGCTACACTCACTAGGGTTGTCAGCGCTGCAACACGGCGATTACTTCGTACAGCCACCCACGTCACCCACAACAGCTGTAACATCACAATATCGGTGGTTGTAAACAGTTCTCTAAACGGAAAAATAGCAAGCACCACCACAAGTGGCATCAATACACTTAAAAATATGGCCTTAAATAACGGGGGTTTGAATACTGACTGCATCATCTGTTTAAGCTCATCTAACGAATTGTCATTAGAGTAAAGTGTTTTTATTTTTGTCACTATAAAGTTTTTATAAAGTTTTTTTATCTCGGCATAAAATCTTTATAAAGCTTTCACTCTCTCTAAAGACATCTACGCCTATTTCAATAGCATGCTGATTTAAGAGCCGTTCATTAAATCAGTAGACGTATGATCAATTGGAAAATCACATTTCGATTACTCGCTTTCCCTATTTTGTGGATGAGTATAGTGCAATTGATATTTGCAGCTTTATCTGCATTTTTATTTAAAGATAATGTATCCGTGTCATTCCTATTGCCTGCGTCAATAATGCTTTTTACAGCAAGTGTCATACTGTTAAAAACCCAGCATGTTGATTCATCACTGGCCAACTTTAGGGATGCACTGATTTACGCGACAGCCACGTGGGTGATTGCTGGCTTTTTGGGGGCAATTCCAATCATTTTAGTCACCAAAGTGAGCTTTACAGATGGCATGTTTGAATCAATAAGCGCATTAACCACCACTGGCGCCACAATACTGTCGGGCTTAGATGATATGCCGCGTACGTTTTTATTATACCGCCAGTTTTTACAATGGATGGGAGGGCTCGGCATTGTGATTTTCGTGGTGGCTATTTTACCCATGCTAAATATAGGTGGCATGAAGCTCTTAAAAGCCGAAACACCTGGGCCAATTAAAGATGAAAAGCTATCACCTCGTATTGCAAACACGGCGCATTACCTTTGGAGTGTATACTTAAGCATAACCGTGTTGTGTACTGTTTCTTACTATTTTGCAGGCATGACTTTTTACGATGCACTGGCTCATGCACTGACAACCGTTTCAACGGGAGGGTTCTCGACCCACGATGCCAGTATGTGGTTTTACAAAAGTCATTTAATTTTATGGGTCGCCAACTTATTTATGATTGCAGGTGCTATTAATTTTGCACTGCACTTTAGAGTCGTCCACAAACGAGCGCTCGGAAGTTACTATGCTGATGAAGAAACGCGTTATTTTATATACATCATTACAACCCTTTCAGTGTTGTCGGGCGTTATTTTGTACAGTCACGACACCTACTCCTCTTTTTTTGAGTCATTGAGTTTTTCAACTTTTCATATAGTGTCGTTTATAACCAGCACCGGATTTGGTGCAGCAAGCTTTACTGAATGGCCCGAAGCTGTCGGATTTTTACTTATTATCACTGGCTACTTAGGGGGATGCGCGGGCTCAACGGCTGGCGGAAATAAAATCATCAGAAATATTCTAGTGGTTAAAATGCTCAACAATAACTTTAAACAACTTCTTCATCCCCGCGCTATATTCACCATTAAGTACCAAGGCAGCCCTGTAAAAGATGATGTACTTCATGCCGTTATGGCATTTATGACTTTTGCCGCAGGATCAAGCATGCTGTTTACATTATTACTCATGTTTACTGGGCTGGATTTTTGGAGTGCGTTTTCAGCAGTCGCCGCATGTGTCAATGTGCTCGGACCGGGGTTTGGTGAAGTAGGCGCTAACTTTGCACCGGTTTCAGACGCAGGAACCTGGATATTAACCAGCGCAATGCTTGTTGGTCGCTTGGAATATTTTACTGTTTTTGCTCTTTTTACGCGTACGTTTTGGAAGCAATAAAAAGAAGCTCCTAAATACTCAGCCCTAAAACTGATAAGTGGCACGTTGTAATAGTTACCACTCTACAAAGAAAACTTTCAGTTGTCCTTACAAAATACACTGACAGAGTTATTCAAGACAGGTTCGTCAAAAATGGTTACCGAAGCTTAAGCACATGCGTTTAAAATTTAAAGCGATGCTACAACTGCTGTAACACCGCTTTAATATCGCTATAACGCTGGTGTTCACACACCCCAAAACCTGAAAGCTGCCTAACTTTATTGCGGGTAAACAGTGGCACACTCATCCCCGCTAAAAAGCGGCATTGAGTATCAATACTGATTTCAGTTACCCCTTTAGTGGCTAAGTGCTCTTTTAGCTGTGTAACTTTAGCTGCAATAACCGCAGTGTCTGGCATGGTGTGCTCAAGTGAATAACTAAGTTTTACAGACTGGCCTCGACACACAGAACAATGGCCACACTCTTTTGGGGCATTGTGATCATCAAAATAACGTGCAAGGTTATAACTCAAACAGCTATTAAGCTCAAAAAAGCGCACCAATGCGGCAATGCGTTTTATTTCTGCCTGCTCTTTTTCAATAAAGTAGTGATGTAATTGCGACGCTAAATTGTCTGCATTAATGACTTCGTTATTCACCTCATACACTTGTGTAATGCGTTTAGTTTCAAGGGCTATGTGACCTTTTTCGGCCAAATAATCGAGCGCAGCAACCACCCGTTTTCTATCGACTTGCGTGGCATGTGTTAAGGCGTCAAAGTTGAGAGTGCCCCAAATTTTCTTAAACTCAGTATGATTAAATACCTGCTGTAAAAATGCTTGGCGCTGCTCATCAAATTGCTGAAGAAGTATGTCTTTTTCTGTTAAAAACTTATATTTAAAGTCAGCATAATAGGCATACAACGGCGTGATAGCGCCATGAATTTCAAGCTGTACTAATAACGTTTTTAAGGCTAATGCACGAATATTACTGTCACTCGACAAGCTGTATTCTTGCATTTCCCACTGACTATTCGTTTGCTCCGTGCGAATATTGTTGATCACATATTCAATACCACTTTGCTCAGGGGTGTCAGCATAGACAAAGTTTTCAACCGTGTTCAGGCCATCTAGATTTGCCAAGGTATAACAATTTGATTGCTTAGAATCTCGCCCAGCGCGACCTATTTCTTGGCTGTAGTTTTCAATTGATTTAGGTAAATCATAATGAATAACAAAGCGAATATCCGACTTATCAATGCCCATGCCAAACGCAATGGTGGCAACCACAATATTAATGTTACCCGCCATAAAGTCATCTTGAATTTGCCAGCGCTTATCATCGTCAAGACCCGCATGATACGCCACTGCATTAATTCCTGTCTGCGCTAACGCTGCGGCCACTTGCTCGGCAGTGTGTTGCAGCGTCACATACACGATGCCAGCGCCCTGCTGCTTAGCAATAACGCGTGTTAAGTACGATTGTTTGTCTTGGCTCGCCACACTTAACACCGATAAATCAAGGTTCGCACGATAAAACCCTGTTTGCACAACGCATTCAGGTGCAATGGCAAACCGCTCACACATGTCACGTTTTACTTTTTTGGTTGCCGTTGCAGTTAATAGCAACACCAGAGGAATATTAAGCTCATCGCGATAACGTGGCAGTTTTAAATAGTCGGGCCTAAAGTTATGCCCCCATTCAGAAATACAGTGCGCCTCATCAACCACCAGCATTGAAATCGGCACTTGCTTGATGAACTCGCGAAAGCGTTCGTTCTTAAAACGCTCCACCGACACCATTAAAATTTTAACCTTCCCGGTTCGCACATCACTCATCACGGTATGACTTTGTTCGCTCGTTTGACTCGAATCTAAGCTGGCCGCGTAAATACCTTTGCTATTCAAAAAGCTGATTTGATCTTTCATCAGCGCTAACAAAGGTGAAACCACCAAGGTCAAATTAGGCAAATGCAATGCAGTTAATTGATAACACAACGACTTGCCCGACCCCGTCGGAAAGATAGCCAATGATGATTGTTGATTTAACAGTTGTTCAATCGTTTGTTGCTGACCCTGGCGAAATTCAGTAAAGCCAAAGTATTGATTTAGCGAAGTGTGGAGTGCTGTAGTCATCCTGATCCCTTGTTTCATTTCCCTGTATTAGGTAATGATAGGTGCCTTAGTGCGAATTAGCCATGTTAACGTGTTTAGGCTCATCACCCAAGGCCATTAATATCACTAAACACACTATATTGTTCGTAAGCTTTGCTGACAAAACCAGTAAAAAGGCGCACAATAGACCCGTTGCCATGGGGTATTGAAGAATGGATTTGCAATACCTAAGCGCTTTTAAATCGAGAGTGTTTAGGTATTATACTTTTGAGGGCAACGTAATGACTAACCAACCTCCTAAAATCGTGATAGTCGGTGGTGGCGCAGGCGGCTTAGAGCTTGCAACACAATTAGGACATAAACTCGGGAAAAAACGCCAAGCAGATATTTTATTAATCGATAAAAACCGTAGCCATATTTGGAAACCGTTACTTCATGAAGTAGCGACGGGGTCGATTGATGCCGATTTAGACGGCGTTGTGTACTCTGCTCATGCAGCAAAACACCATTATAATTTTCAACTCGGCAGTTTTTGCCACTTAGATTCAACCAACAAAACCATTACCTTAAGCGAGTTAAAAGACGAGCTTGGCCATCGCATTTTGCCACAGCGACATGTCAGCTATGACTACCTAGTGCTCGCCATCGGCAGTGTGAGTAACGACTTTAATACCCCCGGCGTAAAAGATCATTGCTTTTACCTTGATTCAAACCAACAGGCCGAGCGTTTTCAACATGCATTACTCGATAACTTTACTCGCTTACACCAAGATGACGACCCACAGCAGGCTCTAACAATTGCCATTGTTGGCGGTGGAGCGACGGGCGTTGAGCTTTCGGCTGAGCTATATCATGTATCCGATATGCTAAAAATGTATGGCCTAGATAAAATGACAGCCAAGCGCCTACACATTGATTTAATCGAAGCAGGTCCTCGTATTTTGCCTGCCTTGCCTGAACGCATAGCCAACTCGGCAAAACGAGAACTGGTAAAACTAGGGGTCACGGTGCGCGAAGGCACGCAAGTAAAAGAAGCCACAGAAAACAGCTTTATCACTAACAATGATGCCATTATAAAGGCCGATATCATGGTATGGGCAGCGGGTGTAAAAGCCCCCGATTTTATCAAAGATATTGGTATTTTTGAGCTTACACGCAACAACCAAATTAAGGTAAATCAATACCTACAAAGCAGTGTTGATGAGACTATTTTTGTGATTGGTGATTGCTGCGCGTTTACTCAAGACGATGGCTCACAGGTTCCACCACGCGCACAATCAGCGCATCAAATGGCACAATGCGTAGAAAAAAACCTACTAGCCACTCTCAAAAACAATCCGTTAAGCGTGTTTACCTATAGTGATCATGGCTCTTTGGTGAATTTGTCACGTTACAGCACCGTGGGCAGCTTAATGGGTAACTTAACCAGTAATAGCTTTTTTATCGAAGGGAAAATAGCGCGGTTCATGTATATTTCTCTTTACCGCATGCACCAGCGCGCCATTCATGGCAGTGCCAAAACCTTTGCATTGTGGATCAGCGAAAAAGTACTCCGCGTGGTAAGACCCAAAATGAAACTGCATTAACAAACAGCGCGACTCATCCTAAGCCGTAAATTACTCTACCTGTTTACGGCTTATACGCGTATAATGCGCACTTTTTGTGGGGCGCAAAAATTGAATATTATTACTCTCAGCGTATTGTCGCTTGCAATGTCAACCGACGCGTTTGCTGCATCAATCACCAAAGGCAGTTCACTTAAAAACCCACGTATTCTTAGTGCCATTAAATTGGGTTTAATTTTTGGCTGCATTGAAGCAATTGCCCCTGTTTTAGGTTGGTTAATTGGCAGTGCGGGTGCCGAGTACGTTGAAGCCTATGATCACTGGATTGCGTTTGTATTATTGGTGGGCCTTGGCATACACATGATCATTGAAAGTCGTAAAGACGACGATGACGACGCCGACGAAGTGCCAAGCAATAAGCGCTCATTAATGGCAACCCTGCTGACCGCAGTAGGCACCAGTATTGATGCAATGACCGTGGGCATAAGCCTTGCGTTTATGAAAGTTAATATTTATGTTGCTGCCGCAATGATAGGTCTCGCCACAACCGTAATGGTGACTATCGGCTCATTACTAGGGAATGTGATGAGTGGCTGGGTTGGCAAAAAAGCTGAAGCCATTGGCGGTATTGCCCTTATCTTAATTGGCTCAGGCATTCTATACAGCCACACTTACGCTTAATTTTAGCTGTTCAAACGGCTATTTTGGGCAAGGTTAACCACACACCTTGCCCAAATCTCTCTCCTGTCTTCTGTGTTCTCATAAAAAGCCTGATATAAAAAGCCTGATATAAAAAGAGTGCCATCACGCATAATTTGTCTTCAAATTTTAATAAATGCCTTGTATGTTATGACAAACCACTAAAGGAATGACGCTATGACCCCTAAAACGCTGATTTTCAACTTTGATGGCACAGGCAGTGAGCCCCGTGATGCAGAACAATTTAGTGCCGCTCATTTCAAAGAAGATGCCAGTATTTCCAATATTCTTAAACTTCATTTGTTATTTGGCGGCACACTCAACAGTGAACCCGAAACGCCATTCCCAAGCCAACTTAGTTTTTATTATCAAGGCATAGGCACTCAAGGAAGCCGCTTCAGACGTTTATTCAATCAAGCATTAGCCCCAAGAGGCGACGATGTCGCCAGTATTTTAAACCGCGCAATAAACGACTTTAAACAATATTACGCTGTAGGCGATCGGGTTTTGCTAACGGGTTTTAGTCGTGGTGCAGCATTGGCAAGGCGTTTTGCAAAATGCCTTGAGCCCTTAATAAGCGACAATGTTTTTCTATGCGTATTTGATACCGTGGCATCCATTGGTTTTTCAAAAGTGACCAAAGCAACACGTGGCGCTGAACACGTTATTTTTGAAAATTACACCCTAGCCAGTAATATTAACGCAGCCCTGCATTGTGTTGCACTGGATGAAAAGCGCCGCGCGTTTGAGCCAACACTCATAAACAAAGCGCCCCATGTAGAAGAGGTATGGTTTGCGGGCGCACACTCTGACGTGGGTGGCGGGTATTACCGTGATGGCTTAGCCGACATTTGTCTGCGTTATGCTATTGAGTGGTTAATAGAACAAACGATTTCACTTAACCTTCTGACCAGTGCTGATATTAATTACCATAGTTTACTGCCCGATGAGCACCGTAATTTAATTGCCCAAGACGATGTCACAGTCACCCCCGATCCGTTGGCGCTTAGTCACCAACAAAATTACTTTTGGTTTAACCCTTTATTTAAGCTTGTTGACCGTGAGTGCTGCGTATTGGTTGATAATGAGCAAAGTGAACATCCTCCCACAATTCATTACACCGTGGCAGAGCGTATTAACCGTTTAACCAGTTATCGTCCTGAGTCGCTAAAAAGCCTTACGTATGATGTGCTCTACAGTGATGAAAGCCGCTTAACCTTCAACGGCTTAAGCCCACATATTGCGCTTGATAAACAAAACATGACCGTACTCAGTATTGGTCAAAGTAAAGATGTATTTGTTTATGGCGCCGAAAAATATAACCACACCGGATTAATGTTAGCGCAAGGGGCGACCTATCGGTTTACGCCTTATCCTGATCAAACTTGGTATGACGATGGCATTAGTTGCGGCCCCGCGGGTTGGCATCGTGATAACGTGCAATTAGGTGTAAAAGAAATTCCCATGGCTGTGCTTGAGCCATTTAGACGCTTAGCGCATGCACAGTGGTTTGCACTTATTGGCGCGATTGATGACAACGATGAGCATTTATTTGAAATTGCTGAAGGTGCCGATATTCGCATTACAAAGTCAGGCGAGTTTTGCCCATTTGCGAATGACTTAAATCGTTTTTATGGTGCCAATGCCGGACGTATCAAGTTGCGTGTTACGCGGTTAGGCTAACTCACTGTGTTTTATAGGAACTGATTATATCGGTTATTGCTTGCTTGTTGAATTGAATCGCGTGGTTAATAGCCTGTCGTTCCTCCTCGGAGAGGCTCAAGTCGCTTAGCATAAAATAAATATAATCGTTATTAATAATATACGGATGAATTTTTACGTTGTTAGCCTGATGTTGTTGAATCAAGCTTAAGCCTGCTAGTTCATCGTCAATAAAAAAATCAACGCGTTTGGCCACCAGCATTGCTAAGCGCTGTCGTAATGATGGGACAGTAACAAACTGATCTTTATATTTTTTATTCGCACTTAAACGTGTCAATTCATCGCCATAATAACTGCCGCTATTGGTAAGAATAGTTTGTTTATGGTCGAGTAAACCTTTTAAGTCTTGTGATTCCAAATGGCTGTGCGGATACCAAAAAAGACGCATAACTTCGTTACGATAAGGCACTGAAAAAGTACTAAAATCATCTCGCTGTTGGCTGTAGCTGGCTGCGGGAAGTAAATCAACAGTGCCATGTTTTAATTCAGCAAATCCACGTTTTGACGAAGGCATTACAATAAATTGACTGCAAAAACCCGCTTCCTTTAACACCAAGTCAGTAATCTCTATATCAATCCCGGTGAGCTGATCATTTTGGCTAAAAACATAGGGTCGCCACGATTGGCTCACCCCGACTTTTAAAACCCTATCGCAGCCAAACGCTTCAGTGCTTAACGCAGCAAAAACCAATAAGAAAAGCACTTTCATCGTCATCAACACACCTGTAGTTTAAGAGCCTAAACTCATCACTCTTTTAGTATGGTTCATAATAGGTGAAACACAAAAACTAAGCGAGGAGGAAAGTGAGCAATTAAAATAAGGAAAAGTTAGAGATTAGACACTAAAAAAGCAGCCCGAAGGCTGCTTTGTAGGGAAATCACATTTTAATAAAATACACTACATGTAGCTAGGTAGGTTTAAAGTGCTTTCCATACATCCACAACGCCTGGCTCTTCTCCTTGAGTCCACCACTTCGCTTCGTATTTTGTACCTTGGTGAACGACTTGGTCGCCCCCATTGTAGATACCAGCAGCTTGCCAAACCACATCACCATTACCGTCTGTTGGTTTTGAGCTTGCTTCCCACGGGCCACCTAAATCAGGACGGTTTCCTTGTGTCCACCATTTTGCAGTATATTCAACACCGTTATAGATTACCGTGTCACCGCCCACATAAATGGCGGCTTCATCCCATGTTGTATCGCCACCCGGTGGGTTTGTTGTGCCAGAGTCAGTCACTGTCACGTTGAAGCTTACCGATGTCGTAGCTTGTGTGTCAGATACCTCTACCGTTACAACATAGCTTGTATCTGCATCAACGCTGCCCGCTTGCAAACTAATATTTGCACCTGAACCCACCAATGTTAAGCCCGCAGGCACTGTCCAGTTATAGCTAAGTGCATCATTATCTGCATCTGTAGCAGACACTGATACCGCAACGCTTGCATCTTCAGCAACGGTTTTATCTGAAATTGCAGCCACGACAGGCGCTGAATTGCCGCCCGTACTTGGCGCCACAACATTCACTGTTACATTACGGCTCACCACGGCTTTACCGTCGGTGACCGATACCGTTGCTAGGTATTGCGCATCACTTGTCACTGATGGCGCAGCAATAACCAGTGTATTTGAGTTTTCACCCGTTACAGACAGCGCGGCGTCTGCTGTCCAGCTGTAAGTCAGTGCATCGTTATCGGCATCGGTTGCTGATGCAACAACTGAAACAGACTCACCGGCGTTTACAGTTACGGTGCTTGATACTGACAGCACAGGCGCTCTGTTGCTAGGCTCTGTAACCGCACCACCTAAACCTTCGTGCATCGCATTCAGGATATCACCATTATCGGCATCGATTTCCCATGCAAATAATCCCCCTAAGTCATGTTGATTAACATAGTTACCCTTTGCAATAACAGAGGCAGGGCTGTCATACGTAATCAGTTTACCTGTAGAGCGATTCCAGACATATGCGCCTTTTGCTTGCTCATCGTAGCCCACTTCAAAGCCATTAATACCAGTGCCTGCTGCGCCGATCATATGTGCTTTTATGCCTTTATAATCAATAACACCGTCTTCCCAGACGCCTTGCGCAGTGCTGCCTTTTAAAGGACCCGACCCTGTTGCAGTCATAGGGTTACCATCAATAGTCGTGCCTGCTGGGTAAACCCCTTCCCAACCACGACCATACATCGCTGTGCCCACAACAATTTTCTTCGATGGAACATTTTGCGCAAGTAATAGCTGCACTGCGTTATCGGTGGTGTAAGCAGGTCCTTTGTATGGTACGCCTTGGGCGTCAACACCTGTGCCATCACATTGGCCAGGGCGGAAATGCGATGAACAGTACAGGGCGGTTTGATGGCCTGTTACTCCACTCCACGCGCCGTAAAAATCGTACGTCATGGCAAAAATGTAATCCATATATTGGCTAGCTGCTTGGTAATCAACATCTTCAATTTTGTCGTAGCCTGCACCAATCGCTGATGTTAGCTCATATTGACGACCAGTCTCGGCTTCAAGCTCATCAAGCATAGCTCGCAGCTCTTGCATTAATGCCACATAAGCAGGGCCATCTGCAATTGGGTCACCTAACGCCGGATTAGCACCGTCGCCCCCAGGGAATTCCCAGTCAATATCGACACCATCATAGAATTTCCATGTTTTTAAGAACTCTTTCATTGATGCGACAAACGTGTCGCGGTTTGCTTTATTAGTAAAATATGCGAATGGGTCAGATAACGTCCAACCGCCTACAGATGGCAATATTTTTAAATCAGGGTAGCGTTGTTTTAGCGCCATTAATTGTGAGTAAGTACCACGGATTGGGTCGTCTGCACTCACACCCGGAAGGGCTTTTTGAATCGCCGCCCACGGATCATGAATAACGACTTCAAAATCTTCTGAGCCCGCACACGCAGTATTTAGCGCGTTTTTAGGGCCTCCAGTCAGTGAATCATTCGGACCACAAATTGGAATGAAACCATATAAAATGTGACTTAAGTTTTGTGCAGGAATATTTGTGACATCGTAGTCACGCCCATAAATACCCCATTCAACGAAATAAGCCCCTGTTACCAACCCTTCTTTTGTACCAATGTCTTTATTATTTGGATCGTAATCCATGGGTAATGGGGCTAAGTGCGCACCGTCGGTGTCGGCAATAACAATGGGTTTGCCTTCACTGCGCGCGCACGTTGTGCCACCTTCACAAAGCTCAACATACAAAGTGTGGCGACCCGCTTTATCATAAGGGAAACTAATCACTCCGCTTTTAGTGCCCGCAGCCAAAGGGCCTTCGTTTACCAGCATATTGTCAAAATACACTTTGTAGCTATCGCCACCATCACCGCTCCATGCATTCCACTCAATGTTAATCGTTACTTGATCAACACGTTTAACGAGGCTTTTATACGAGCCCGTTCCTTCAAGGTTTACTTCAACAAACGAGTACTCTTGCGGTTCCCAAATAATGGTCGGTGTCGATAGTGCAGCATTTGCTGCACTGGCACATAATGCAACACCAATGGCTGCGCTTAATTGTTTTATATTCATGATTCTCTCTTATCTATTTTTATTTAGCTGTTTGCTGTTATTGATAAAGTTTGAACTACAAAACTTTAGATTTTTGCCCATACTTGGCTGGTACTCGGTGTATCGCCCTGAGTCCACCACTGCGCACGATAGCGCTGTCCTTGATAGGTCACCTCGTCACCGCCTTGGTAGGCTTTGCCGATGTTCCATTCGCTCGATGCCGAACCTGATTCAAGCTGCCATGCATCACTGCTGTCGGGTTGTGCGCCTTGGTTCCACCATTTCGCACTGTAGATCCCGCCGTTAAAGCTCACTTTATCGCCAGTGTTATATTGCGCGCTGTTATCCCACGCGGGCGCATCGGGGTTTGGCTCAACCACACTGCTATTTAGCACCGTGACCGTAAAGCTGGCTTCGCTGGTAAGCATGCTGTCAGATACTGAGGCCGTGACAGTAAAAGAGGTATCTGCATCGACTTCTGGTGCTATTAACGTGATGTCGGCACCCACCCCTGTAAAGCGAAGAGGAGCCGGTACATTCCAGCGGTATGTTAATGCAGTTTGCTGATCGTCAAAGGCATGTAAGTGCACATCTGCCGTGCTATTTTCATTCAGGGTGATAGCTTCAGGTTGATGGATAATAGGGGCAGTATTTTCAGGTGCGGCTTTTACGCTCAGTGCAAAACTGTAGTTGGCGTTTGTTGCAAACACCTGATTGGTTAATATATCGCTGGCATTAAAAGCGATTGCGCCACCAGCATCTTGCACACCAATGCGTAGTAAATGGCTGTAATTCAGATTAAGCAGCTGAGCAAACTCTGCTTGCCAATTAGCCTGATTATCGCTGGTGACTTGCATTTGTTGCGTAAACAGCTCTTGCCCCGTTTCATCAAACAAACGCGCAGACACACTGTCACCCACTTCTGCATTTTGACCTTGGCGCACAAAATACGTCAGTGCAGACCATTCACTCGGATCAGTCGGTGCTGTATCTGTGACAATGGTAATATCGCTACAGTTATAAAAGCCCTCGCCACCTGCATCATCACGCTGCCAGCGAGTATATAAAATAGCGTCGCCACTGCGCTCAGCAGGAATAGACACGCTCATTTCATAGTAACGGTCGTTATTATCACCAATCACAAAATCAAGATTGCCGTATTCCTCAACCAGCTCTAAATCGTCCCACGTGAGAACGTCTGTGGCGCTATCAAATCCAGGCTTTGTCAGGTAAAACTGCCAAAAACTTGGGTTATGAGGCGTACTTGCTAAAAAACGCACTAAAATATCGCCATTCGCGTTGGGCACCACCTCGGTACGTTGCCAATGAGCCGAGGGTAAATCCATGCCTCGTTTTTCACTGTCGCCTGCCGCACATAAACGGCCATCGGGCACACTGTCTTTTACCGCTGCTAGGTTGGTGTAATCAATCGTGTTCGCTGAATATTCAATATCTTGCACAAACTGCACATGCCCTGCCTCTGCAAATGCTGCACGGCAAGCAAGATTAGGAATAGCGCTACCATCAGCGGGCCACCAATAACCGCCGTCTGCCTGACAAAATGCTTGGCGAGCTTTAGGGCTTTCTAAAAATCCGTGGGCATTCACATGGCTTGATACACAGGCAAGCAGCATGCTGGTTGCCACTGCCGATAAAGACAATGCCTTCGATTTAGTTGTTTTCATTGTTGTATTCTCGCTGTAGAAATGCGGAGCACATTGCGTGCCCCGCTTTGTTGAGTTAAAGCGTGCAGCTCACAGTCCAATCAGCTGATGTGCCTGGCTCTGTGCTTGTCCACCACTTAGCTTCGTAAATCACATTGTTGTGATTCATCAGATCACCGCCAACGGCATGGCTTGGATTACCAGCCCAGTCTGTTTGCGGCCAATTTGGATAGACCGCAATGCTGGCGACATCGACACCGTCACACGTTGCATCGTTACCCCCTGTGTCACCGCCATTGTCACCGCCTGGATTTGTGGTGCCCGGCACGGCATCAGGCAACATTGGGTACTCGTATTTAAATGCGTAGGTTTTGCCCTCTTTTTCAATAGTGAAATTAGTTGGGCCAGTAATAGGCATGTAATACATGACTTGTGCATCAACGGTTTCGCCGGTGTTAAAGGCTTTTTCAATTCCACCCCACTCATTTACCAGAGTGATTGAAAAGCGATGGAATTCATTCTCATAACCACCAATATTGTTGCCCGCAGCATTCGAGCCATTTGCCTCAACCGCCATACCGAGCTTTTCTTGCGCATTCCAGTTCGACTTGAAAATGGCTGATGTCGATACCGGCACATCAAAGCTAATTTTCGCGCCGCTTAAATCAATATTTGAATTATTAGTAAATGAGAAAGTCGGTGAAATTGGGTAGTTATCATCACCAATCGGGAAGTCTTTAACCGTAAAGCTCACATCTACAGCTTCGCTGGGCACGGTAAAATCAACATTGCCTTGATGTGTGTCGTATGCCACACCGCTTTGATTAAACTTATCGTAAGCCAGCGTCGTTAAACTTGACCCCATAAAGTACTCGCCTTTTGCCGAGTCGTAATCAAAGTCACCCGCCAGTTCCCAAAACATGATGCCACCTAAGCCATTGTTGATAACGTAATCAACTTTGGTTGCCATCGACTGTTCATCTTCAATTGATAAGAACACCTTTTTATCTGCGTTCCATAACCAAGGCGCCACGGCAACATCATCGTAATAACGTGTATAAGTGCCCGTTAAAACATCATCTGTGTCGGTATCTGGCGTTAAGCCGTAGATTTCAAGGTAAGACGGATTAATCCCGTTTTCTAAGTTTTTCGCATGCCATAAAGGATTAGAACCTGCAGGCATTTCTTCACCTACATCGTTCTTGTCATGCCACAGGTTATCAATGCCTAGCGCACCATTGCCGCATAGGTTTTTCTCACCAACCCCGGTGCCTTTTGCACAGTTAGATTGATCAGGTAACGCAGCTTGTCCCCACAGGCCATGTGTGCCACCCGACACATCTTTAAAGCCACGCGTGTAGTAAGGAATACCAATATTGATGCGACCAGCAGACACCGCGCCACGGAAATAACGTACAGCCCAATCGGTATTTAAGTAACCAATGCCTTCGAACTCAGCTGTTGTATACACGCCCCATTGTGCAAGCTCTGAATCAAGGCCAGTGTCATACAATGCTGCGTTGTGACCTACGTGTGAGTTCCATGCGCCATGTAAGTCGTACGACATAATGTTCACGTAATCTAGGTACTTCACGCTTTGGAAAGTTTCCATACCACGCAGTAAGTAACCCGAAGACGGTGATGCAATCGTGAGTAGGTAATGCTTACCGGCTTTTTCACCCGCAATATCAAGCTCTTCACGCAATTTTTTCATCAGCACACGATACGAGGCATTTAAGCCTGCTCGACGCGCATTCGAAATAGCAAAATCATCAGGATGGCCCGAATCATTCATCGACGATGGGTATTCATAGTCAATATCAACCCCATCAAAACCATACGTTTCAATGAATTCAACGGCGCTTTTCGCAAACGCATCAATACCAGCTTGGTTTACCGAGCCATCGGCATTCGTTGTCATTGTGTAAAAACCACCGCTGTTTACGCGCGTGCCATCTGCACCAAAATAACCACCGGTTTCGGCCCAGCCACCCACAGAGATTAATGTTTTTACATCTGGATGCTGTTTTTTAAATTTATTCAGTAGATTAAAGTGACCTGTGTAGCTAAAGCTAGGATCCATTTCGGCCCCTGTTACCCCCGGCCAAGTCATATTTGTTGCGGGGTTGCCCGCAGCATTCGGATCGCCTATCGACACCTTGTTATTGGCATCAACGTGCGCAAAGGCATAGTTAATATGGGTAATTTTGTCCCACGGAATATCATTCACTAAATAACTCGGTTGACCATTTGCACCATTGCGCCAGCTAGTGAAATAACCAATCACACGACGCGGATGATCAGCGCCCATTTTTTCACGGCCATTGCTGTCATAAACTGTACAATACGGTGTATTCACACCCGGTGTTTGGTATAAACCGTGGGGCTTACAATCAGCACCTGGCGGCGTCGCTTCAACCACATTCACAACGTGAGTGGCAGTGCCAGTTGCGCCTTCATTGTCTGTCACGGTTAACGTAAAGGTAAATTGACCCAGTGCCGGTGCTTGCCATGTATAGCTTGATGACGCGCTACTTGCCTGATAAACAGCGCTGTCATTTTCTGCCAAACTAAGCCCAGTCACCTGACCATCGCTATCACTGCCCGAAAGTGCAAATACAATATCAGTACCCACGGTAACTTGGCTCGCCACAGTGCTAAATTCAATGCTTGCTGTCGGCGCTTGATTACCCGGTTCGACAGCATCAGACACACTCACCGAATGTGCCACCGCTGTTGATGTAAGCCCTAACTCATCCGTTGCAACCGCACTTATTACATGACTTCCCACGGTTGCCTGCCAACTTGTTGAATATGGCGCACTGCTTGTAACAGCCACCGATGTTCCATCAACAAAAAATTCAACACTCGCAACTGTGCCATCAGTGTCAATGGCGTCAGCCTCTATGACAACGCTGTCACCAGTGGTAAACAAAGAACCCTCAGCAGGGTTTAAGCTTGTTACTTGTGGTGCTTGATTTTCACTGACAGCGCTGTCACAAACGCCCAATAAACGCCACTCTTGATCAACACCCGATGTCTCCACGGGGTTAGTCTGTGTCCACCATTTAGCTTCATAGGCACTGTCTTGTGCTTGCACCTGATCGCCACCGACATGTGTTTGGCCTTGCTGCCATACTTCTAAGTTACTGCAATCAATTGCAGCCTGTGCTGTAAAGCCAAATACACTGAGTGACAGCGCACTTAGTTTAAAGGCATTTTTTATTAATTGATGTGAGCTCATTCGCTCCCTCCGCCCAAGGTTGTTATAACAATTATTTTACATTTCCAACCTAAAAGTAACATAAAAAATAATCAGGTCAACCTCTAATTTACCCAATAAAGGTAAATACATTCTTATTTTTACTGAAAAATACCGTTAATCTCAGTCAAAACTGATAAAAATTATTGAGCTGCGACTAAAACTTGCTCGATTCTACAGCGTAAAAATGAACACAAAATTAACAAGTTTTTAACCTTGAAGCGTACGGCTTACAAGGCATTTAGAATTTGGCGAGGGAAAATAGCGGTAAATATCGTTAATAAAAAATGTATCTTTTTTAGGTATATAGCGAATAAATTAGTTTTATTGTAAAAACATATATAAAAATTGTGTAAAAAGTAAACGCGGTGACTTTTTTAGAAGATGTTTGAAATAAAAAAAGCAAACAACGGGTGTTTGCTTTTATAAAAAATCCTATTTGATCACAACTCAATTAAGCAGCGATTAAATAGGACTCTCGTCCTGCATGTTTTGCCTTACGCTGATATGCACCTTTGCCTTTTTTAGCTTTTTCAACTTTAGCCTGAAACAGCTTAGAGGTAACCAATGCAGCATAGGCATTGTCGTTAATTACGCCGCGGCCAATATCAACTTGGCTTTGGTTTTTTTGTTTCTTTTTGCTCATTTTTTACTCCTCATGAATGTGTCGCGATTGTATACCGTTAATACTGCTACGCAAGTAGTTTTATTAAAAATATGGCTCTTTTTTCACCCTTATTTTGTCGTAATTTAAATCAATTGCTGCCATGCATTTTTGCCATTTTTATGGTTAAGCGTGTTTTTTATTTGCATTCACATACCAACAGCTGGCAATACTGATTAAAACAACCATAGTTATTAAAAAATAATGACTAAAAATCAAAAAGAACAACAGGATCATAATGACTGACTTACTGTTAATAGCCTATATTTTCCTCATTGCAGGCATTATTGCCGTGCCAATAGCCACCAAGCTGGGACTCGGGTCTGTACTGGGTTACCTACTGGCTGGTATTGCCATTTCTCCTTTGCTAACCACCTTAAATGTGGATGTGATTGCCATTCAGCATTTTGCCGAATTTGGTGTGGTGATGATGCTGTTTATTGTTGGTCTTGAGCTTGAACCTAAAACACTGTGGTCAATGCGCAAACAACTAATAGGTCTTGGCGGAGGGCAAGTTTTATTAACCAGTGCAGCATTTACAGCATTAGCTATGATGTTGGATCACCCGTGGCAAACAGCCCTCACTATTGGCTTAATTTTATCGCTTTCTTCAACGGCGATTGTGCTGCAAACCCTGTCAGAGCGTGGGTTATTAAAATCAGACGGCGGCCAAGCATCATTTAGTGTGTTACTCACGCAAGATATTGCGGTTATTCCCATGCTCGCATTTATTCCATTATTAGCCCTACCAGAGCTGGCAACAGGAATAACAAGCACCAGCAATAACAGTCATACAGGGCTTAGCCTCGTAGCAGGGCTTGAAAGCTGGCAAGCAGCCTTAGTCACATTAGGTATGATTGCGCTTGTGGTGTTTGGCGGAAGCCATCTCACAGCCCCACTTTTTAGGTTTGTAGCACAAGCACGGCTACGTGAACTCTTTACCGCCACGGCGCTATTTTTTGTTATTGGCATAGCATTGATGATGTCGTTAGTGGGCCTTTCACCCGCATTGGGCACATTTTTAGCAGGCGTGGTGCTTGCAAACTCCCCCTATAAGCACGAGCTCGAAAGCAATATCGATCCTTTCAAAGGATTACTGTTAGGGCTCTTTTTTATCACGGTTGGCGCCAGTATTAATTTTCAGTTATTAACTGATAACCTCGCGACCATTGTGCTTTTAACGGCGATTTTGATCCTTACTAAAACAGCGGCGTTATTAATGCTTGGACGACTGTTTGGCTTAAAAGGAGCCGCCCTATGGTTACTGGCGCTAGGGCTTGCTCAAGCCGGTGAGTTTGGGTTTGTGCTATTAAGCTACAGCGTGGGCAATCATGTGCTTCCATCGGCTTTGGCCGACCAACTGTTATTGGTTGTCACACTTTCTATGTTGTTATCACCGGTATTATACATTGTGTATCAACGTTTCATTGCCCCTCGTTATATTGGCGAGCAAGCTCACCGAGAAGAAACCTTTCCTGAAGATAGCCACGTCATCATTGCTGGCTCTGGTCGTGTTGGAGGGGTTATCGATTTAATCTTAAAAGCAGGCGGCTTTAACACCACCGTAATTGATTACAATTACAAACAGCTTGATCGATTAGAGCGTGTCGGGATCCGCAATTTTTTTGGTGATGCAACAAGACCCGACTTACTCAGCGCCGCCGGAATAGACAATGCAAAATTACTAGTTGTTACACTCGATGATGCCGAGCAAATAACCAAACTGGTTCGCTATGCAATGCAAAACTATCCGCACCTTCATGTTGTTGCGCGTGCTGTAGACCGCCATCATGTTTATGACTTGTGGGCATACGGGTGTCGCGACATTATAAGAGAAACCTACGACAGCTCCCTTCGCATGGGTCGCAGCGCATTTGAAGCACTCGGCATTGAGCAACAAAAAGCACAAGAGCTGGTTAATATCTTCAGCGAATTTGACAAAGAAATGCTGCGCTTAGCCGCAGACGCCTACGAAATAGGTGTGCCATTTGAAGAAAACCACGCGTACATCGACTGCATTAGTAAACTACTCAACGAAAAAGAGCCTGAGATTAAACAGCGAATGCGCGACATATGCGAACGGGCTGCCAATAGTTCAAAACAATAAAGGCTTACACGTAACAGCGGTTTTATGCGGTATAACTCAAAGTGAATTAAACCGCTGCTATACGCTTTGCTTTACCCCAGCTGCGTTTTATAAATGCAGGGCGCTATACGTATACCACTGTGCTTAATTAAGTATTAGTATTCACCTTCGCAAAGACAAAAAAATAGCGCCTTTCGGCGCTATTTAAACTTCATTTCAATATAGGAATTAAAAGCTAAAACTAAGTTTTGCATAGTAGGTCATGCCATCAAAGCCATAAGGCAAGGCACGTACAGGGTACTTAAACGCTTGATTAGTGATAAAATCAAGTGCTTCATCTTCGCCTAACTCATCAGGGGTCACGTCGAAGATATTATCAATACCTGCCGACAGCATAAGCTCATCAGTTAACTGATAACCCACGTTAATATCAACTAAAACCGCAGACTCTACCGTACTGGTATCTTTAAATTCGCCTGTAGGTGAAAGCTCATCTGGTAAGCCAATATGGTCATTACCAAAGTACTTAACGTCTGTTTCGCCATAATAATTAAAGCGCAACATACTGTTAAAGTCGCCACGATCATATTCAAACGTAAGCGTTGCACGCTCACCAGGTTGGCCATCTGTTAAAAAGCTACGCTGCAAATCATCCAGTGCAATCGACTCAGGGATCCCCTCTGGGGCATTAACATTATCAATTTCGGTGTCGTTAATATTACCAGCAAACGTTGCTGAGAAATTACCGTCGTACAAATCAGTACGGTACGAGGCAATAATATCAACCCCTTTCGTAGTTGAGTCTACCGAGTTTGAAAAGTAGTTCGCTTGCTGTGCGCCAGTGGCGTTCAATGCAGCCACAGCCGCAGGGCTAAAGGCAACATCATCCGCAGACATTAAGCTGCCAAGCGTAATGCGGTCTTTAATTTCAATATGATAAAAATCAACGGTTAACGACAGTTCACTGCTCACGTTATAAACAAAACCTGCGCTTAGGTTCTCTGAGCTTTCAAGACCAAGGTTATCAACGCCCAGTGCTGAAGGAAAATCAGATCCCGCCGTTGCAGTAAATGACTGCAATAATACCCCACCCGCACCTAAGTTAGTGGTGTAAGCCGTATAAGCACTTTGCTGTAATGAAGGCGCTCTGAAACCCGATGAGATTGCACCACGCACTGCAAAATCATCAGAGATTTCATAGCGTGTCGCTAATTTACCAATGATGTCGTCACCTGCATCAGAGAAATCTTCATAGCGCAGTGCCGTACTCACTTGCCATGCATCTGTCAGTAAGGTTTCAGCATTGACATAAAATGCATAGCTGTCGCGGCTTTCTTTGTTTGATGCCTCAGGACGAAGGCCGTTATAAGCCTGAAAACCACATTCAGCAAATACGCTGTCATCGTTTACCGCTGGGTAAGAAGTGTCTGTATTAGCAAGGCCGCACGCATAGGATGCTTCTTCGCCTGGGACAATTTGATAGTTTTCTTTGCGGTACTCAGCCCCCACCGACACATACACAGGCTCACTGCGGCCAATATTAACAACGCCGTTTAAATCGGCATTAACGGTGGCTTGATCAAATCTAAATCCGCCCGAATACCCGCCTCGTGGGCCCGCATTAGCAGCAATATCTGCATCACTCGCATCTGGGTTATTAGCTACATATTCAGCAGCATAAGAAGCATTTAAGGTATTTTTTGAAGTGAAATCATAGCTATTTTCACCGTACACAGCAGACACATCATAACCCCAGTCAGGGTTCAGCTCGCCACGCAGACCCACTGCAAATGAAATATCTTCGGCTTCGTTGTCTATACGAGGTAAAAAGCCATCGCTGTATACTTGCACCACATTCTTTGCGGCCTGATTATAGTTACGGTAAAAACCATTCCCTAATGCTGTTCGGTTTGAATAGCCACCAAATGAGTAAAGTTCTGTGTCACCCAGCGGAAGTGCCATATTATAAAAAAGTGACGTAAACTCGCTGTCGGCATTACCTTGCCCCCAGCGGACATCGTCAGATAATGTGCCAGCAGGGACATCTAACGACCCACCCGTATCACGCTCGGCTCTATTAGTGCCATCAGCATTACGGTATTCAGCCGAAAAATTAATAAACCCCCCTTCGTCGCCTAAATCAAAACCACGATTTAAACCAATCGAAATCGTATCGCCGTCGCCTTCGCCCGTACTACCTGCTTGCACATAGCCCGTTGTCACACCGGTAGAATCGTTAAGTGATAAGTTAATCACCCCTGCAATTGCATCAGAGCCATATTGCGCCGCTGCGCCATCACGCAATACTTCAACCCCTTTTAATGCGCTAAGCGGAATAGCGTTCATGTCGGTTCCCGCTGCACCCGCGCCCACTGTGCCGTTTAGGCCAAAAATAGACTGATTATGACGACGTTTACCATTAATAAGCACCAACGTTTGATCTGGCTGTAAACCGCGCAGAGTCGCGGGTCTAAATAAATCAGACCCATCTGACACTTGCGTACGAGAAAAGTTAAAAGACGGTGCGGTCGCTTGTAAACTTTGGCCAAGTTCAGTGAAGCCCCCTTTATTCAGGGTATCAGCATCAATTAAATCAATAGGAGAGCTTGATTCGGTCACAGTGCGGTTTGCTACTCGCGATCCCAAAACTGAAATTTGTTCAATATTTTTATCAGCTTGAACGTCTGTTGCTTGCTCAGCAGCCTGCAATGAAGTCGCCGACACAGCGACGCTGACGGCAATAGCCAGCATACTAAAAGAATGTGTTGTCATGTGAATCCTGTTGATATTCTGGCTTTTCCAAAGCTAAAAAATAAAGCGCCCCACAGGGAGAAACAAAGGAAAAGCATTAAGCACGTGTTATAGATTTATAAAATCTTAATTTTGAAAGCTAACTCAAGCCTGCGAGTTAACCTTTACAAAACATCCTATCAACAAAAAAATGAAAAGAAAGAAAAATTAGCTACGACTTAGGTATAATTATACCTATTTGTACTATTAAGTGATTAAAGAAAGGGGTTTTGATTATTTAATGAGCAGAAATAAGCAAGAAAATGCAACTACACACTTATCTCTGCTATTAACAGGGTGAGGTTATTCTTGCTCTATCATCGCGAGTTTTTCATCTTCAAGCATCAGCGCCATCGTTGCAATCTCAGACAAGCTTTCATCTAACGCGGTAAAAAAGGTCGCAAAACCTTCTCCTAACTTATCAGGCTCGGGGTGATTTGCAAGCGCCTGATCCCACATGGCTAAGGTTGTGAGTAAATCAAGCGTTGCTTCAAAATTATCAATAAACAGCTGACCATCACCTGCGTTGTCATTCTGTTCATCGGCTTTCAACAAAAATTGTAAATCACTATGCCAGATATCTTGGTTAACAATATAGGCTGCAATATAGCCACTGCAAAAATCTTGCAATGCTTGGCTTGGCTCGTTGGCTTTCACTTCATCTGGGTATAAATGTACGAGTAATTTTTTTTGCTCAACTTGTGCTTCCGTTACATTATCAAGCAGCTCAATCATCGCATCACGAGGGGCTGACTCAGTCATTAACGTGTTAAACACCGTTTCGTCGCCGTCGGCTATGTAATTAGCCAATTCAGACTCGCCAAAAAACTCAGAACACGCTAACAAGCCACTCATAAAACCGATTACTTGGTCTAAACTAACCTGCTGTGTTTCGCTTTGACTTGCGAGATAGTTTTTAAATACATCTGCACTTTCTTTATTAAGCATATTGAGCCTTTATATTTTGCCTTTGTTAGGGTGTATTCCTACACTAGCGAATCCACATTTTTTTGCAACAACTTAGATATTGTCAACAACTTGCCTTACATGACTGAGGATCGGAAACACACAGCTAATACGCGTTCCCATACCTTGTGTACTTTGAATATCAATCCGGCCTTGATGCTCATGCACAATAGCGTATGCCATGGTCATGCCCATACCGGTTCCCTCGCCTACAGGTTTAGTGGTGTAAAAGGGATCATAAATTTTAGCCATTGTTTGCTCCGACATTCCCTCACCATTGTCTTCAATATCAATGTAAATATGATGCTCAATCTCATACACCGACACCGTAATCTGTGCCTCTGAGCGATTACTGTCACATGCTTGCTTGGCATTTATTAAAATATTAACGACAACTTGGCTGATCGCAGGCAAATTACACCAGCTAATCGAAATAGGACTGTAGTGGGTGTGTAAGTGGTAATCGTTTAACTGATTTGCTAACAGTTTTACGGCACTTTTCACCGCGTCAGTCATATCGGCAAATTGCTTTTCGTGCCCTTTAGGCCGCGAAAAATCGAGCAAGTTTGCAACTATTTTACGGATCCGTTGTAAGCCTTGGGCAGTGTCGCTAATTAGCTCAGGCAAATCGTTGGCCACATAATTAAATTCATGTTTTTTATTCAGTTGCGTCAATTGCTCAGAAAAAACATCTCTTTCAATGTGTCGCTTGGCAAACTTGTCACATGCACTAAGCAACTCACTAAAAAAATCACAGTAATCTTTTAAACAGTCAACATTACTAATACTGTAAGCCAGTGGATTATTAATTTCATGCGCAACACCCGCGCAAAGCGTGCCAAGTGTTGCCATTTTCTCGGCCTGAATAAACATCGCCTGATGATGCTCTAAATCAGCAATTTTTTGTTCAAGTTCACTGTTTAATGCAACCAACAGCCGGCTTTTATCTGCTAACAATTGCTCCGCTTGTTCACGCGCCGCTTTTTCTAGTAAATAGGCTTGTTTAAAATCACCCATTTTAGCCTCAAACTTAGCTCATCTCTTATAAAACCTAGCACAAGCCCTAATTTAAGGCTATGTTATTGATTAAAGATGATTCAAAGCAATGTGGTATGGCAAAACAACTTAATAAAGAACATATTCAGGTTTTATGCATTGATGACGATGAAATTGTTTTACGCACCTTAGTTAGGTTGTTAACGGCAAATAACCTTTCGGTTAAGACCAGCCTTTCGCCCATTGAAGCACTAAAACTTTTAGACAGTTTCACCTTTGATGTGATCATTTGTGACATGCGCATGCCCGGTATGGATGGCGCAGACTTTTTTGCACAAGCAATCAACATTGCCCCCGATACACAACGTATTTTATTAACCGGCTATTCCGATATCGACAATACCATTGCCGCTGTAAATAAAGGAAAAATTCACGCTTATATTCAAAAGCCTTGGCAAAATGAGCTGTTGTTACGCAACATTCATGACGGCATCGAAAAAACCTCTTTAAAACGTAAAAACAAGCAACTTGAGCAAAAAATTAAAGCCCAAAACAGCCAACTAAAAGAGCTCAATAATAACCTTGAGCAGATGGTTGAAAAACGCACCCAACAAATACGTAAAGTGCTTAAACAGCTTGAAGAAGCAAACGAACGTGAAAAACACGAACACCGCACAACTTTCGAGATTTTATATAATTTTATCAACGCCAACCCATACCTAGATGGTATTCAAGCGCAAAATATAGCGAACACCTGCAAGCAAATTGCGCAGGCACTTGGGTTAGATAAAAAACACATAGAAATGGCCGAAATGGCAGGCTATTTAGCGCAAATTGGCTTATTGGCAATGGAGCCAGCCCTGTATAAAAAGCCCACGCGTGAATTAAACGAAAATCAAAAAAAGCTTTTTTATACGCACCCAAGCACGGCGCAACTTATGTTAATGCCCGCAACCCATTTACACGATGTATCCGAAGCCATTTATTACCAATTTGAGCAATACAATGGCAATGGTATTCCAAAAGGATTAAAAGGCGCCGACATCCCGATAACCGCCATGATTTTGGCTATTTCTCGCGACTTTTGGCAAGCCGTGGCTCAAGTCAGTTCGCTGGGAAACAGCAAGTTCGAAAATGCACTGGGGCAATTACAACTTTACAGTGGCACCTACTACCATCCTAAATTGCTCGAGATTTTAAGTGGATTAAAAATTAGCTGCGCCAGTAACCAACTCGTTGGCAGCATGAAAATCATTAATGCAAACGAGTTAAAAAACGGCATGGTGCTTGGGCATGCTCTGAGAAACTACGATGGAATTTTGCTCTTACCTAAAGGGCATGTATTTGGCCCTAAATCGATAAGTAAGTTACAGCAGCTCGAAGCGAAAAAACCGAATCCTTTCAGGATCATGATCAAAAATTAACGAATAAAGTGATCACTTATTATCGCTACTTCGTTACAATGTGATTTATATTACTTTTACTTCTAAAGGAGCGATCAGTGTCGCGATTTTCCGCTATAACAGATAAGCCTCATGATGGCCGATTTAATAAAAAAACCGGTATCTTATTGACCAACTTAGGCAGCCCTGATGCCCCAACCACAGCGGCACTCAGAACCTACTTACGCGAATTTTTATCTGATCCACGCATTGTCGAAATCCCGCGCTTCATTTGGATGATCATCCTGTATTGCTTTGTACTCACGCTTCGCCCAAAGCGCTCTGCTGCACTTTATAAAAGTATATGGACAGAAAACGGCTCGCCATTAACGCATATCACACGCCAACAAAGCGAAAAACTCGCCGCAATTTTAAAAGAGAAAGGCCATCAAGATACCGACGTTGTTATGGCAATGCGTTATGGTAATCCATCGATTGAAGCGGGGCTTGAAGCACTGCGCGAAAAAGGCATTACCCGCGTTATTGTGCTGCCGCTTTATCCGCAATACTCAAGCACAACGATTGGTTCAACGTTTGATGCTGTGTCGAACGTATTACGAAAATGGCGCTGGGTACCCGAGCTTCACTTTATAAACGGCTACCACGACCACCCTATTTACATTGATGCGTTAGCAGCCAGTATCAGCGAAGATTTAAATGCCCATGGCACACCGCAAAAACTGGTATTTTCGTATCATGGTATGCCAAAACTATTTTTAGAAAATGGCGACCCTTACTACTGTTTTTGTATGCAAACCACGCGTTTAGTGTCAGAAAAGCTAGGCTTAGACAAAGACTTAGCGGTGACCACGTTCCAAAGCCGTTTTGGTAAAGCAGAATGGTTAAAACCATACACCGACGCCACGCTTGAGAGTTACCCCGCACAAGGCATTAAAGATATTGCCATAATTAGCCCTGCGTTTAGCGCCGATTGCTTAGAAACATTAGAAGAGATAGAAGGCGAAAACCGCGAAATATTCGAGCATGCAGGCGGTGAAAAATACCGTTATATTCCTGCACTTAATACGCGCGATGACCACATTAACGCCATGTACGAAGTTATTAAGCCTTTGCTTAAGTAATTGTAGTTAGGCCCTAGTTACTAGGGCCTAATTGATACTCACACGCTGCCTTGTGTCTCGACCACCAAAATACGCGCTTCACCTTTTGGGTGAGCCACATGCTCAGTGCCAACACTGGCATAAAAGATATCTCCGGCATTTAACAGCTCAGCGCATACTTCACCCTGTTGCTTATAAAGCATCTCAACCTGACCACTTAACACCACAAACACTTCTTCACCATCGTTGGTGTGCCACTTGTAAGGCTCATTCGTCCAATGCAAGCGGGTTGTAATGCCGTTCATTGTGGCGATATCTAATGCGCCCCATGCACGGTCGGCAGTAAATTCATGACTTCGTATTACTTTCATTTGTTACTTTCACCTTTAATACTAATTTGTTTAATTAAGTGATCTATTTTGGGCAATATAAGCTCGTTGATAACTGGGCAAACATGTCGTTATTGAGGTGTTCTCGGCAATTACTCCCGCATTGCTCTGCCTCCAGCCTCTTGCATCCATGCAGTCGTAAATCAGACATTTTTAACACAGCTCGCGACAGGTTTAATCCCTCAAAATGATTAAGCATCATTGCGGATTAGTTTAAATAGCCCCTAATCTTTGCGTGTCATCACTAAGGTTATTACCCCTGCAACAATCCCCCAAAATGCCGAACCAACCGTGAACAAGGTCAGGTTTGAAGCCGTCACTAAAAATGTCACTATGGCTGCCTCGGTATAGTAAGCCTCTGTTAACGCTTGCTGTAAACTACTGGCAATCGTGGCAAACAAGGCTATACCCGCTAATGCTAAAATAAGTGCTTGCGGTAAACTGGCGACTAAACCAACTAATGTCGCAGCCAGTAACGCCATAATGATATAAAACACACCACCAGCAATACTTGCCCAATAACGCTTATCGGGATTTTTATCGGCTTCGGGGCTCATACAAATTGCCGCAGTGATCGCCGCAAGGTTAATCGAATACCCACCAAATGGCGCGATAAACACATTTAAAAGCCCCGTAACATTCAGAGCAGCCGAGACCGGAGCCTTATAATGATGTGCTTTTAACACAGCGATGCCTGGTAAGTTTTGCGATGTCATCGTCACAATAAACAGCGGTAAGCCCACACTGACCATGGCATTTAAATCAAACTCTGGCGCAATAAATGTAAACTCGCTTAATTTCCATTGCCAACTGCTTGTATCAATTTGTCCGGTCATTGCAGCCATTAAAAAGCCAACCACAACAACAGCTAACATCGCAAAACGGGGGAAATAACGTTTACCACATAAATAAACAGCCACCATCACGCCAATCACTAAGGGCAATTCGTTCATAAAATTGAACACATCAATGCCAAAATTCACCAAGACACCCGCCAACATAGCACAGGCCAATTGACTGGGAATTTTGTTCATCATTTTTTCGAAAATACCGGTGATACCGCATAAAAACACCAACACCGCCGAGAACATAAACGCCCCAACAGCTTGGTTTAAGGTGTAGCCTTGCGCGCTTGAAATAAGTAATGCAGCGCCCGTAGTCGACCACGCAACCAAAATGGGCACTTTATAGTAATACGACAATGCAATAGAGCTTACTCCCATCGCAAGCCCCAGCATTAATACCCAACTGGCCACTAAATCAGGGGTACCGCCTAGCACCATCACTAATTGATATATCAATGCAATTGAGCTGGTAAAGCCAATAATCACCGCCACTAAGCCCGCGGTTGCTCGACTGATCAGTTGACTCATAAAGGGGAGACTCCTTGCAAAACATGCAGATAAAAACCTACCTTATCGCAAGAAGCACACGTTGACACTGTACACTTTTGTAGTATTTGAAGAGTAATTTACTATACAGAAGGCCACCTAGTCGCGGTGGCCGTATTTGTGCATCTTTCGGTTAAGTAATCACTAAGCGGCAGTTTGATCAACCACTTCTTCGTTTACTTCTTTCGCTACGGGCTTGTCAAAAATACCTAAGCGGATACGAATAAAGTGCAAAATTTCTTTTGCGACATCAATGCCCAATGCACCTTCTAGGCCTTCAAAGCCAGGGCTTGAGTTTGCTTCACATATTTTAAAATGCTGCTCGTCAAATAATAAATCGATGCCCGCTACATCGAGCTTTAAAACGTTGGCCGTTTGTGTTGCAAGCCACTCAATTTCAGGGGTAATTGGGAATGACTTACCTGTACCACCCGCACTGACATTTGCTTTAAAGTTTTTACCCTGCGAGTTGCGTTCCATACATGCAACGGCACGTCCACCGATAGTAAGTACACGCAAATCACGACCGTGGCTCGACTTAACAAACTGCTGCAAAATAATGTTTGCTTGTGGGTTTGCAGCCTCGATTAACTGCATAAGATCATCAAACTCTTCTTTCGACTTTGATAAAAAGACACCACTGCCTTGCGACCCCGATAACGTTTTGATCACCACCGGGAAACCAATTTGTTTTTCAACTAAATCAATATTTACCGGAAACTTTACGAGCATTGTATTAGGGGTTGGTAAATTACACTCAGCTAAAATTTGCTGTGCAAATAACTTGTCTTTCACCGTTTCGATTGACTGCGAGCTATTCACGCAATACACACCTAAACGCTCAAGGTGGCGAATAATAGCCAAAGCAAAATACGTTGTGCTCGCGCCCATACGTGGAATAACAAAATCAGGTAGTGCAACGGATTGACCATCAATCAAAATGCTTTTGCCATCTTCGCG
The DNA here is from genome assembly GCF_053628915.1 of Pseudoalteromonas sp. MBR-15. Taxonomy (NCBI): domain Bacteria; kingdom Pseudomonadati; phylum Pseudomonadota; class Gammaproteobacteria; order Alteromonadales; family Pseudoalteromonadaceae; genus Pseudoalteromonas; species Pseudoalteromonas sp. MBR-15. The sequence continues at coordinate 25,643 of NZ_JBRJHH010000014.1, read as the reverse complement.
GGTAATGGTTAAATCAAATTGATCAGGCGAAAAAACTTGTAAATCAATGCCCTCTTCTTTGGCAGCTGCAAGTAAACGCTCAACTTCATAGGTTTCTTGCTTTAACAAGCCCGAACTGTCTTTATAAATGATCCACCCACGCATGGTTAGTACCTCTAGTCTTGGGGTTTAAGTGACAAAAAAACGCGGATTATGCGCAGCATTGCAGCCCGAGTAAAACAAATAAATTTTATCGTCACGATTACCAAAAGCAGCATTGATAGAACAACTATTGACCATTAAGTTAATTTAAGGTAAAAACTTACATTAAGTTAACATTAAAACCCGTAAGAGAAACATGTGAACAGGACGCTTGCATTAATCTTCATTCTTCCAATCAGTGCATTTGCGCTTAACGAATGGCATATTCAAAGCGATGGCTTTATATCTACGCCAAGCGCTGAAAAGCCTGTTATTACATACAAATCAGATGAGCAATTTATTGCACCTCAGCCTATTGTTAACTTAACCGCGCCCCTTAATCAGCTTTCAAACAAAGCGCACGACTACTTATACAAACAAAGGCGCTTACCTAAAACGCTGAGCGATACCGCATTTAGTGAATTTGATATTGAAACACTCAAAACCTTAAAAACCGGTGATCAGTATATTTTGAAGGTAGACGAATACCTAAGCTACACCGTCGAAATTACCGACATTATTGAAGCCAGCAACGGTGATCGCAGTGTGTTTGGTAAGCTAAATGATCACGCACAAAACTACCATCAAGCCGTTATGACCCTGACAGAAAATACCTTACACGGGCAGTTTAATGCGGGTAACGAAAACTACCAATTTGAAAGTTATGGCAAGTATGGTTGGGTAACCAAGCTGTAAGTGACAAGATTCAAGCAACAAAGGGCGAGTTTGTAGCCGCGGTTTTACATCGCACTACACGCTCGCTCTTTGCTTTTAAGCTGCGTATTACTTGTTTAACACTGGCCACAAAGTCGCGCCATCGCTGTCGATAGGGCTTAAAATTTTCAGGCCTAATATATTTGCAATAAGCGGATACACATCTAAGTTACTCACTTCATCAAGTTGCATACCGTTTTTAAAGGCAGGGCCGGTGGCAATAAATGTGGCGGCCATATCATCGGTGTATGCGTAACCATGAGTGCCTAAATAAGGCGCCATTTTGCTGTCGGTGAATACGCGCGGTGCAGTCGTTTGTAAAATAATATCCCCCACACGCGGGCCTTTATCGTAATGATAATCACGCTTTTGTTGATCATTTAAAACGATGTATCGGCCATCTGCCGCCTTAGCAAGCTTTTTGCTAAACCCCGCAATATCGGCTTGGCTATCTGGTTTGGCGTAATAAAGCACGCGCGGACCGGTGTTTTTAACAATGAAGTTATCATCCTCTGGTAGCTGACTAATTTTGATGCTCTGTTGGGGATCAACTGTCGACATGCCATGATCAGAAACAATCACCAAATTAATATTCTCATCAAGCGCTTTTAAGCGTGTGTGCAAGTCTGCCATTAGGGCATCTAAGGTTTGTACTGCATCAAAGGTTTGCTTTGCATCAGGGCCATACTCATGCCCCATACTGTCTACCAACGAAAAGTAACTCACCACCAAACGTGGGCGCTTTTCTTTTGGTAAGCTTAACCATTGAATAATTTGATCAACACGTTTTTGGTAATCACTGTGCTTAGAATAGTGGTAAAAGTAATCAGGCAACATGCCGTTAAAGCGCGCATCAGACTCTGGCCAAAAATAGGTTGCCGCTTTAACCCCCTGCATTTGTGCAAGGTTCCAAAGCGGAATACCATTTAGCCAAGTGCTGTCGTCTTTGCCTTTACCCATGCTGTAACACTCATTGCGCTGTGTATCGCAAAAACGGTTATCAACAATACCGTGGTTAACTGGCAACAACCCCGTAATAATCGACACGTGATTAGGAAAAGTTTTAGTTGGATAAACAGGGCGCATTTTGGTTGCCCTTACTCCCTGTTCACTGATTGCTTTTAACGCAGATGCGCGGTGTTTTTCAATGTAATCCCAGCGAAACCCATCAATCGAAATAAGCACAACAGACTGCTCACTATCGGCTTTTACCGTTCCACTTATGATTAACAAACCTGCTAAAAGTAACTGAAAAATACGCATACAAAACCCTTATTAGTTTAATTTTTTGATTCGTTCGAGTATGTTACCGTACTCTTTTGAAAATTTTGTGATCGTGCTTTCAAGCTTTTTCACACTGCGTTTTAAACGTGTACCATTTGCTAAGCTATACATAAATCCCCACAGCCCAGTAACCACACTTAACACAATAAATACCACAACAGGAAAGCCATCTAAATGCTCCACGACTTGCGGGTATTGATCAAGTAACTCAATGCCGGCGTCTGGCACAAGCGCATTCACCAGTGGATAAAAATCTTGCGGGTCTAAATACCAAGCCAAGCCAATTGATGTAAGGCCTAGCATTACCATACGGTTAAAACCATGCACCATACCAAAGCGTTTAACTGATGAGTAATCATATTTAATATCTTTACTCATATTCACCGCATACTCACGGAAGTACTTTGAATAACGCTGTGTTTCTACATCACTGTAGGCATAGTAAACCCAATCACCGACATCGACAGACCCTAACAAGTCTTCACCGGCTTTAAAAATATACGGCTCGCCCGAGGCTGTTTCGAGCATGATCTCACCTTTTAGGGTCGTGCTACGATTACGGTATACCTGAACGCGCTCTGTCACATCGGTGCCAACATAATTACCGCCACGGTAGGTGGTGGTGGTTTCTGTTGTAGTGACTGTTTCACGGGTTTCATTGGCGTGCGCGCTTTGTGCTTTGTCTAATACTTTACCTAGCACGGCACGGTGACGAATAGTGCCCTTTTCATTACGCGCCCACACGTTTTTATGCACATAGTTTGTTTTGTAGTCTAGGCTGTATTCACCCATTATGGCGTGTTCAAGATCAGCAATAGTGGTTGGTTTAACTAAATGTGATTCAGCCTTTCGCTCTGCACTCACCGTTTGGTTTTCTGTGCTTTGCTCGTCATCTGCCAAAACCGATGCTACCGGCTCAACATGCTGCTTAACACCACAACAATAACAGTGTGCGGCATCTTTACTAATACGCTGCTGACACGAAATACAAATTACATCGGACTTACTCGGCAAGCGAGCAAGCATATGATACCCCAATTGATTTTGACTGGTTGATAACATGACATCGGTGGCCGCTAAAATCGCATCGTAATGTGCTTCCTTTTTGGCCTTGGCTTTTTTATGGTATTTATGTTCTGCAATAAATACCCCAATAGCGACAGGCAAGGTTGCTAATAATGCCGGCACAAACTCAAGTTTGGCAGCAAATAGCATCACTAAAAATGTAATAAAGCCCAATACAAGCCATAGCACAGTCCCGCCGGTGTAGACTCGGTTAATGCTGCTATCCCAACTGCGGTATTGTTGATCAGCAAAGTGCACAATCACAATTGGCATAAAGCGGTTATTCTTCACGACTTTAATCGCGTCGTTGTTTGCTATTCGGTAATTTAGTGTCAAAGGGCTTGGCTGAAATGCAGTGATCACATTGCCCTTTTGTAAATTAGCAATCACCTCTTTTTCAGCATCCACGCTAAACTCGTGAATGTGGCCGTGTTTGTCTTCAACTTCTAACCACCAATAGCCATATAACATATCGTCATTATTGGTTTTATAACGGCGCTTATAGTAGTACATCGATTTAACAACACCGGTAATAGTGCAGGCTTGTGGCGAGTAGTGTTTTACTTCAGCAAGCAAGTCTGGGTTGAGCTCTTCAACCGTGTGCATCTGTCTTTTTTGCTCAAGAGCTTCACCACAATCACAACAGTGAAGATCGGTGGCATACACCGTATTTTGGCAATGTTGCATAGTCATTCCTTGCTTAATTATTTACTTAAATCAATTGTTAATGTTTGCTCGCCAGCCTCTATTTGATGCCAACGACGATACGTTTTATACCCCGGTGCCGACACCTGAATATCGTACGCGCCCGTTTTTAAAGTCATTCCTGGGCGGTACTTAGGGCCTATATTCATAATACGAACCGTGGCATTAGGTGCATTGGTGGCAATGGTCAGTTTGGTTTTTTGCTCAACCAAATATTGTCTGCGAGATTGTTGCTCGGCGCTTAAATTTGCCGTGTCGTGACGTAAAATATCAACCTGTGCCAGCGCATGGCTCATCGGGCTAAAACGCTCGTATATATGCAGTTTTTCTTCAAAGGCTAAGCCTAAAGGATGCAGTACCGGCTGGGCATGAAGAGTCCAACGAATCGCGTAGCTAAATACCGGATTACTCGACTCATCCACTTTGTCTAAAAAGTAGTTAACCGGGCTTTGCTCATCTTCGGTAAAGCTATTATGAATAAAGAGCACTGGGGCAATTAAAATCACGGCAGGCATTATCAGTTTTTGCAGTACGCTCAGCCATGTTGTTGGCTGCTTTTCTTGAGCAGGTTTAATAAGTTGCCATAATTTCAACGGCAACTTGCTAAACGTTAAACAAATTAAAAATAACGATAAAGACATTGAAATAGGCGGAATAATCACCGAACGCAGCGCCTGTTTACCGTACTGTGCGTACTCACCGCCATCGGCAAATTTACCTTCAGCGCTATTAAGCATGGCTACGTACTTGTCGGTGCGTTTTTCAATATTCGGATCAAGCACCTGATCTTTAAAGTTCTTTTTATTCCAGTCTGCGCGAATGTTTTTCACGTATAAGTCGCCCATACGGTCGGCGATTTTGGCTTGAATTTCCGGGTGTAACTGAAACTCAACCCAGCTTAAGTTGGGCTGTAAGCTCATACCCCGTTTGCGCATTTCACTTTGCCATTGGTTTGTCGCTTCTTGTGTGACTTTAGTCGCAACGGCATTAGCAAATACCTGACGTTGATTCACATTCCACGTGCTATCAAGCTCAAGGCCTTTGCTTGCAAAATGGGCACGCAGCTTTTGTTGCGTGGTGTCGTGTGCACGAAACGCCATTAAGTTTTCAAGGGTAAACGGGTAACCCGTTTCTTTAGCAAACATTTTATGAAAATTAGGATGCTGTAAAAAACGTAATTGATAATGATCAGGGTCGTCGGTGTATTTATACCGCTTATCTTTAAAACCGCCGTCGCCACCGGTCGCTAAACTTGCCGCTTGCAATGCAGTGTAAACACCGCCCGTTAGCACGCCCATTAAAATAGTGCCTGCGGCGTTTTCTGCCACCGAGACATCTTCTTCAATTAACCAATAGTCTGGCTCAATGTAACCAATACCGGCTTTTAAAATGGTGCTTCTGTAATCGGCCGCTTCACGTTCGTAACAGCGATTACGGCGGTCTTTTTCGCTGCTTTTATCGTAGCGCTCACGGCACTTCGCAATACTATTGTGGTAATCGTATATTTTCGGGCCGTACTTTTGTGCACGCGCAGAGGCTTTAGCAATATGGGCTTTTTGCGCTTGTTGATACTTATTCCACCCGCTGTTGATTTCTTGCTCAACCTGTTGCCAATAACCTTGCTCGCGCTCACCAATGCTGGCTAACGTATGGTTATATTTTTTACTGCCCTGTGCGTAGGCTTTGTACTTAACCACCAGCTCATCGTACAACTGGCTGTAATTTTTATAATGTTTATCAAAGTCTTGATACGCTTTCTTTTGCACGAAAGAGGCAATAATTTTACGCTTATCTTGCTCAAGGTTATCAGACAGTGCTGCATCGCTATAAAGTAGGCCACCAAACAACGCTAAAAAAGTCAGGTTTTCTGAGCTGTGCAGTTGTTCGGGGTTGTAATCAAGGTCGTTTACTTTAATTGAGTTAATTGCCAAGGCATCACGCAGCGCTGCGCTATAGGTTGCAAACTGGCGTTGCTCAGCCGTTGAGGGTTCTATTAACGTTTTTTCGATGGCGTACTTTTGCCCAAAAAACACCACCGGCCACACAAGGCAAAGTAGCGCAATAAACGAAACAACACCGCGGCCAACTTTAGCAACCATGGCTTTGGGTAAAAAGTCGGCTAATAACAGTGCGACACCAACGCCCGACACCGCACGCCCATAAATTTCGAGGTGCTCTAAATCTGCCGCAGAAGGGGTGCCTAACCCTACGAGCGACACAAGTTGCGCATTAAAAATTGCTTCGGGTAATAAATATAAAGTAGCTAAAACAAGCAGCAGACAGCGCCACCAAAACGGCTTTATTATTGTAGTCATAGTATTGTTCTTTATTGCTTTTTACGTAGTTCTAATTCAACCGCTGGGTCGGTTTCCAAGCTAAAGTCTTCATCGGCTTGGCGTGTGCCAATTTCGAGATTGGGTGCTTTAGGCGTCTGTGTAACCTGTGGAACATAGCTCACTGCTTGAGTCGATTTAAGCGTGCCTCCAACAGCAGGATAAAGCTTGTTACTTTGATACGCTTTAAGCTCGTCTAGGCGCTCTAAATCAAGATCATCGGGCATGCTTGCTATTAACTTAGCGTCGGCTTCATCGCTAAAATAAGGGGTCACGTTTGGCAGCTCAAACACCGAGCAAAAGCCATACACCGTGTCGTCAATAATCACAGAGTCGGGACGCACCGAGCGCGACTGCGCTAACAAACTGCGCTCATGATAGTCGTGACCGTTAATTGAATAAGTCGCAATCATAATGCCACGCGCCTTGGCACTGGGCTTTAAACGAGCAGCGGTTTGCTTGTAGTGTCGAATATCAAGCACGTAGCCAAAGTTACGCTTCAGCTGTTTTGCTAATTTGTCGAGCTGCAACGGGCTGTCGTAACGCTTTTCACGGTGATAACGATTACCTAATGCTTGCAAGCTTTCGAGCTGTTCTTTGTTGCGCTCATAAATAGGGTCACTCCCTGCACCGCGTTTTAAGTCACTGGCAAGCTTGTTCATAGACGCTTTAGCTGGCGACTGAATAAACGCTAAATAAATGTCGGGGTTAATGTCACGCATACGCGTTAAATTGCGCATTTCTAAACTGCTAAAAAAGTAATTACCGCCACCAATGTATTCATACGCCAGGTAGTCGAGCATTTTAAGATCGTTGATCGAAGCGTTTGATTTAATTTCAATATTAAGCTTTTGATGCGGTTTACGATAACGCGCAAAGCTCGATGCTAACTCACGAAAAGAGGCAGGCAAGTCATCACTCAGTAAGCCTGTATCTTGATTGCGGAGGCGTAAATACCCCCACTCTTTTTTATAACTCATCGACTCAATTTTGCGACGCTTGTTGTCGACCGTGCCCGTTTCGCGGCCGGTACGCGCATCGTGGTGTACAACCCACACATCGTCGCGGGTAATACGCACGTCAATTTCAATCACATCAAAGTTATTATCAATGGCATCAATCACTGCATTAATTGAGTTTTCGGCGTAACGAATCGAACCTCGGTGGCTTTGCAGGTTAAATCCACTGCATTGTCGCGCCGACACATAGTTAATATTGCCAAGTTGGCTCTCAAAGAAGCCTCGGGCAAACAGTGCTTCTTGCTTGGCTTTCACTGCTTGCTTTTGTGCAACAGTGAGCGTGCTTTCGGGAGTCGCTTCTGGGGTACTTTTACAGGCCGTTAAGCCAACACAAATAAGTAAAATGCCGACCAGCAGCAAAGGTTTAGTAAACGAAGTTTGCATCATTGCATTTACAGCCAAAAGGCTTTCCTTTTTTATTAGAGCTCATAAAGAAGTGTGTAAAGCTGAATAATATATGAATAGAGGTCCCGATTTAAAGTAATAACTTTAATTAATCCAAATATTTTAATTTAAGATACAAGCTGTTAGATTAAATTTAATAACTATCGCAGTTTTGATAACAACACTGAGCAGCCTAATAGGAAGCGCCTCGTGGGAATGAAACATGATCGACTTTCGTAAAAAAATTACCTCTGCGCGCGAAATGCGCTCAACCAACACGTTACACACTGCCCTTGAAAGTGATCGGGGGCGCATTATTAACAGTGCCGCCATTCGTCGTTTACAACAAAAAACCCAAGTTTTCCCTCTCGAACGCAATGCAGCGGTGCGCTCGCGGCTAACCCACTCTCTTGAAGTACAACAAGTGGGGCGCTTTATAGTGCAAACAATTTTTAATAAGTTAAGCGACGCTCAACAAAAAGAGTATGGCCTTGCAGGCCTAGAAAGGCCCTTAGAGAGCCTTGTTGAAATGGCGTGTTTGATGCACGACATTGGCAACCCGCCATTTGGTCACTTTGGCGAAGCCGCCATAAACCAATGGTTTGAAAAACACCTAGAGTCGCTCACGCCAGAACGCTGCAAAGCCAGTGGCATACATGTTATTTTTAAGCACCTTGCACAAGACATCAAAAATTTTGAAGGCAATGCGCAAGGCATTCGCATTATTCATTCTTTGCTTTCACTTAACCTAACATACAGCCAAAGCGCCGGCATATTAAAGTACACCCGCCCTGCCAGCATGGCTAAAAAAGACATCCCACAAGACAAAAATTACTTAATGAAAAAAGTGGGTTATTACTTTAGCGAAAAACCCTTTATTGAGGCACTGCAAACCGAGCTTGATATAGAGCAATATTGCCGCCACCCCGCAAGTTACATAATGGAAGCAGCCGACGACATTTCGTATTGCCTTGCCGACATAGAAGACGCTGTAGAAAAAGGCATTATAAACGTTGAACTATTGTGCGAAAAATTAAAAGAGCAATACACGCGCACCTTAACAAACCTCACGCTTAACGACACCAAGCACAGTGACTTTGCTGAAAAAGCCATTGATTACGCACTGAGTAAAGCCGCCGAGCAGCCCTATAACTATAATAGCGAGTTTTTTATTTACCTACGCGTGACCTTGCTACACCCCTTGGTAAATTATGCCGCAGAGCGTTTTGTTGGCAATATTGAAGCCATTTACCACGGCGACTTTAACCAAGCCTTACTGGAAGATCGCAGCCACTTGCATGCCGTCACACTCACGTTAAAACAAGTGGCCATTAAACATGTATTTTGCCACAAAGAAGTAGAGCGCCTAGAGCTGCAAGGTTATCGGATCATTAGCGGTTTGCTCGATTGCTACAAACCGTTACTTGCCCTTGACCACGACGCCTTTAAACGGGTTTTAAAAGGCGACCCTCAGTATTTAATTGAAACGCGGCTCGTTAAAAAGCTCTCAAATAAACACATAAACAGCTACCAAAAAGCCATTGATGCCTTAAAAGCAGAGCCCGATCACTTTGCAGCCTATGAGTTTTATTACCGTTGCAGACTTGTTCAAGATTACATTAGCGGTATGACCGACCAATTTGCTTACGACGAGTACCGCGCTTTAATGGTTATTGATTGATTCATTTAGCTATTTATTTTAATTTGTTAACAAAATGTGGATAAAAAACCTATCAAGGCTTAGAATTAAGTCATTGTTTGGGTCACCAGATTAACCTTACTGGTCAGGAAACTATGCCAATTATAAAAACAACACTTTTACTGATACTTGCTAGTGTAAGTTTCACCAGCGAAGCGCAGTATAATGAGGCCATGTGCATTTTGTTAAAACAACAAATGCATGAATTTCGTAATAATACGAGTAATCGCAATTATCGCTCTGCAGCTCGTAACTATGAAAAGAACTGTAAAAATCCGACGCCTGTCCACAATGTCGAAGCATTTGAAAAGTTAACCGCGCAATCGGCAGAATCAACCCCCATAACCCCCAACAAATCAGTAAGCCCAACAGAGCACTCGGCTGCCATTCAAGGCATTGCTGACGATACCCCAGCACCTGAGCCACAAAACCTCGACGTAACGCAATTAGAGCAAGCAACTCAAGATACGCCGCCTACATCAGAGCCAGAACTCATTTCTGATGCAGCCGCCATTGAACCTGTTGCCAATGCATCAGCGCTTGAAACAACAGAGCCAGTGCAGAGCGTACCGCAGCCGCAAAACGAGACTAACGAAGCGCTAACAACGGCGCAGACAGCAACGCCGCAAACAACAGCATCACAAACAACAGCGCCGCAGACAAATAATTCAACCGATAACCTTGAAAGCGAGCCTGTATCTGATACACCCCCTGTGTCAGCAACAGAGGCAGAAAAACCAGTCGATGCCGCGCCAATACCTGCAGAGCCTGCACCAACACCACAACCAGCTCCGATGCAAAGCGCCGCGCCTAGTTCGTCAACGTCACTGCTTATGCCCAGCTTAATCGTGCTATTAGTGCTGCTTGTGGCGGGTTTGTTTATAGTACGATTACGCAAAAGTAAACAACAAGACACACACCCTGAACTTGAACACAGCTTACTAGAAGCGCAAGCACTAAAAGCCGCCGCAAACGCAAATAAAGAAGCCGAAGAACTTAAATCGGCCACCGCCGCGATACTTGCAGAGCAAAGCACAGAACAAGCCCCCGACATAGAGAGTGAACTAGAGCAAAGTCGTTCGTTTACAGCCACAGACAACGAAGACAGCAACGATGAGCTTTCGGAACTTGCCCGCTTTAGTGCTGAACGCGACTTTCACGAGCAACACACTGATTTTGCCGATGCGGATCAGTTTAATGAGCTTGAACTCGACAACGGCGAGACAGAGCCCAAAGATACTGAGCCCACGCAAGCTGAAACCTTGTTAAGCAGTTCATCATTCGGCTTCGACGAGTACGCAAAACAAGAACCGCTTACAGACGACGAGCCATTAACCAATGAGCTTATTAATGACGAGCTTGAAAGCAACAGTTTTGAAAGCAGCGATTTTAAAAATGACGAGCTTTCAAATGACGAGCTTGAACAAGCGCCTGCCTTTACTAGCAGTTCATCATTCGGCTTCGACGAGTACGCAAAGCAAGAGCCGCTTACAGACGACGAGCCATTGACCAATGAGCTTATAAATAACGAGCTTGAACAAGCGCCTGCCTTTACTAGTAGTTCATCATTTGGCTTCGACGAGTACGCAAAGCAAGAGCCGCTTACAGACGACGAGCCATTGACCAATGAGCTTATTAATGACGAGCTTGAAAATGACGAGCTTTCAAATAACGAGCTTGAACAAGCGCCGGCTTTTACTAGCAGTTCATCATTTGGCTTCGACGAGTACGCAAAGCAAGAACCGCTGTCAGACGACGAGCCTGCAAAAGATGACGTACCAGAGTACGACTTATCATCGTTAATGGGTGACGATTTATCATTTGCCGATCAATTTAGCGACCAGCCATCGCTAGTCACTGAACCTAAGCCATCAAACACCGACGACGATATTAGCGACGACGATTTGGCAAAAGCGTTACAAGCACTTGAGCAAGAACTGTACGAAGAGCCTAAGCACACTCAGGTTGAATATACAGAGCAAAACGATGATGAAACACTAACAGAAACCGAGCAAGAGCAAGAGCCCGCACAGCAAGATGATAACGACGAGCATACCGACAGTAAGCCACACAATCCGTTTGCTAACTTGTCGCTAGACCCTGCGTGGGATCCAAACTCATCAGAAAAACCCTCGTTAGAGAGCAAAGCTAAACAGCCGAAATCTCAAGCCTTGATCGACGCCGAAGAACGCGCCAAACAACTCAAAACCGACGACTAGCGACTAAGGTTTTTTAAATAAAGATTTTTTAAAATAAAAAAGGGAAAGCACAGTGCTTTCCCTTTTTATTTCAGTGTGGTGCGCGGGCGCATTAACCAATGAAAAACAAATATCAACGAAAAGAAAACAGCCACGGCCAGCACACACAAAAGAATAATGTTTTTTGGCAAAAACGAGTCACTCTTGTAGGTGTGGCGCTTTATTTCGCGCTCAGCACTTAACTTTGTTCTTTCGGCTTTACTGGGTAATTTAAACTCATGAAATGAGTCGTTAGATGTCACTTCTGAACGCACCGTTTGGGTGCTCTTTTGCTGCCATAGCATATCAAACTGCTGAAACTGCACTTGCTTATTCTCAATACACCACTCTAAATATTGCACTGACAATGGCTTATTAAGGCAACGAGACGGGATCACATAAAAACGGTCCCATGCGGCTTGCTTGCTAATGTATGCTTGTTCTGACAAGGGTTTCGCTAACGAATTTTCAAGGTAAGCAATATCATGGTTATAAAATGCGAACTTGCGCTCAGCTATTTGCTCTTCGGTTAAACAATTCGATGCAATGCGATCAGATAAGTTTTGAATGCGCTGTTTGTAATCATCAACTTCGTCGAGCAGGTGAGTTTTACGCAGTGCCGATTGCAGTTCACTGCGTTCAGCTTCCATAGCGTGGCATTCAACTGAAGGTGCTGTTGTTTGCGCCCATGACACACACGGCGACAATAACAGAGAGAATAAAATCCGTTTAATCATTAATTTACGTCACTGTAAAATAGAGAGGAACAGAGTACCATTTTTAGCTAAAAATTCAATACGGTTGCGTTAAATCTCCGCTCTTCTTTAAATAATGGCTAAGGTGAATACGCTCCTCGTATTCATTATTTACCTACTGGGCGCTGCCACTATTAAATCATTCTTGCTACAACAGGCAGTAATACCTATTCATTTAATTAAGTGAGCAATCTTGGGGCAATAAAATCCCGTTGATAACAAGGCAAACATGTCGTTATTGAGTTGTTCTCGGCAATTGCTCCTACATTGCGCTACCTCCTGCATCCATGCCGTCGTAAATCAGACATTTTAAGCACCGCTAGCGACAGGTTTAATCCCTCAAAACGATTAAGTATTCTTGCGAATTAATATAATGTCGCTTAGTCATTAAAGTGACTGCTGATGCTTATAAAATTGCTCGTCGTCAAGCTCAAATTGGCGCATTAACCAGTCTTTAAAAACCTGCACCTTGTGCCATGTAAAATGCTCTGCTGGCCCCGCTAAATAGTATTTAAACTGACATGGGTATTCAAAGTCGGGGTAAATTTCAAGCTGCCCAAGTTGTAATTGCGTTTCTATTAGGCGTCGGCGTACGATAGCAATACCTTGCCCTGCAAGGGTTGCTTGTATAACCAATGCCGCATTGTCTATTTCGAGCGAAGGTAACGCATCGGCGTTCATGCCTAATTGCTCTGCAAACCTTAACCAACCTCGTTCGGCATCGGGGCAAATATCTTTTATTAGTTTTTGCGCCATTACTTGCGGCTTAAGCGTTTTAGTTACATCAATTAAACCCGGTTTGTAAGCTAAAAATAAGCTGTCGTCGGTTAAAAGCTCGCTTTGTAAGTCTGGGTAATTACCAAGACCAAAGCGGATACCTAAATCAACTTGCCCCGTTGAAAAGTCGGCCAATTGATCGCTAGGCTCAATACGTACTTTTATGTTTGGGTATTGGTGTTGAAAATCGCTGATACGCCCCAGTAACCAGCCACTAGCAAACGAAGGCAGCACCGATAAGTTTAACGTATTTGGGTGACTGTCTTGGCTTAATGACTGCACACCCGTATGCAAATGATCAAACCCCTTGAGTACATGAGGCAACAATTGCTCGCCCTGACGCGTTAGTTCAACGTAACGCGTATGACGGGTAAATAAAGCACAACCCAGTTGCTGTTCGAGTAGCCGAATTTGTTGGCTCACAGCAGCTTGGCTTACATATAACTGCTCAGCGGCCAGCTTAAAGCTGCCAAGCTTTGCAGCATGCTTAAAATACCAAAGGCTCTTTAAGGGGGGAAGTTTCATATGCACTTATGGTTAATAAAAACTTAAGCATAGGCAATTTTTAATCGTTTGTCAGCATTGTTCTCTCACGTAATACTCATACAGCCAACCGCCATCAATTAAGGATAACTGTTATGAAATACTGCATCATTTTACTCTTTATTTGCCTATCGAGTGCAAGCTATGCAAACCAACCCGCTGTAACACAGCTTGATACCGACGAAGGCTACCCCTATAAAAACTTAATTCAAAAAGTAGAACGCGTTGAAATTAGCTACGTTGAAAACCAATACACCGTAACGTGCCGCGTGAATGTGCAAACACTGCATAATCAATACAATGGCAAAGAGCACACCGTGTCTGCAAAATTATTTGCCAAACGCCCCATGGCCGCTTGCCTCACACGTGACAAAGCCAAACAAATTTTAACCATGCTTTAACCTGTTTCAACCTTGTAAAACTAGGCTACGAATAGCAGTACTTCCCCAGTAGCCTAGTTTTTTTTAGCGCCCAAAATTTCTAACGTCTAATTGATCTGACTCCATAAAAGTAGACACCTTTTTGGAGTCAGTAATCATGAAAGTAAAACCATATCGTAAACATTCCCTCGAATTTAAAATAAAAGTCGTTCAAGAGTCGTTAGACACAACAGATACAGTTAAGATGGTCGCGAATAAATACGATATTCATCCCGACATGCTATCAAGTTGGAGAAGTCACATGACCTCGAAGAAGAAAACAGCAAAGCCATTAAAGAACCAAGGCCCAGACAAGTCATACACAGATTTAGAGCGCCAAATTCGCAAGCTTGAGAAGCAACTCGAAGATGCTCAGTTGGAGAATGATGTTTTAAAAAAGGCGAAGGTCTACTTCGACAGCCTAAAAGAATAAGGTTCGAATATATCCACAAGGTCACAGATGCCAAACGCACAGTGAAGAAGTTGTGAAGTTGGTTATCTGTGTCGCCGGCTGGGTATTATAAATGGTTAAAACAAGTACCTAGCACGCGCTATAAAGAGAACAGTTCGTTACTTAAGTTTCTTAAGCATATCAGCGACCAGGAGCACTGTATCCCAGGCTATAGAAAGCTATGGGAGGCAGCGGTAGCGCATGGTTTCGATTGTAGTAAAGGGCGTGTACAGAGGCTCTTACAAAGCGTTGGCTATCGTTCAAAGTCAGGTAAGAGACGCTATACAAGCCGCGCGAAGAAAGAAGGTACAATCAAAGCGAGTAACTTATTACGACGCCAATTTAATGTTGATACAGCAAACACCGTGTGGGTATCAGATATCACGCAAGTACGCTGTAAAGATGGTTGGCAGTATTTGTGCGTCGTTCTTGATTTATACTCCCGTAAGATTGTTGGCTGGGTAACAAGCCGGATAAACAACGCCGAGTTAGTTATTAAAACACTGAGAAAAGCATGGTCAGCACGCAAACCTGATGGTGCGAACTTGCTCTTTCATTCAGACCAAGGACCTCAATATATCGCGAAGGAAACAGTGAAGTGGTTAACTGATAGAGGTGTCACAGTGAGTATGTCTAGAAAAGGAAACTGCTGGGATAATGCATGCTCAGAAAGCTTCTTCGCGCAGTATAAAAAGGAGTGGATAAAGAATTTAAATGAACTGAGTCGTAGTGAAATGACAACACAAACTTATTTTTATATTGAAAAATACTACAACTCAGTAAGAAGGCATGGCACCCTAGGGTATAAAAGTCCAATGCAGTACGAACAAGTTAATTAAACCCCGTGTCTACTTTATCGGGGTCAGATCAAATTTCTAACTTCTAATTTCTAACTTCTAATTTCTAGCGTCTAATTTCTAGTTTATAACTTCTTCCACTTTCTCAACTTCAACCGGCTCTGCCAACGCATTCTCATAAAACGCGAACACCGCTTTGGTATAAGGCTGAGCATAATGCGCATCAAGCGCAGCTTGCGATACAAACTGCTCCACTAAAAACAAACAGCGCTGCTCCTTACTTGCAAACAACTCGAATCGGTTGCATCCAGGCTCTGCGCGAGTGGCAGCTAAAATGCACTGTAAACGCCCTTTACACTCTTCGAATAACGCTGCTTTAGGGGTGATTTTTGCCACTATATTTATCATACTGATTCCTTACTAAATAACTTTAAAACCCATGTTCTAATAGGCGGTGCCACCGTAAATACCACCACAAACGCAGCCGGCCACGCATTAGCAAAGGCCTTCATCCAACTTGCTATAAACGTATCGCTTAGGCCTAAATTCACGTATGTAACCCATGCCGATAATAAAAACGACATTAAGAACGAAAACGCCGCAGTAAAAATAAAATGAATTTTCATATGTCCTCCTTGGCGTTACTATATTTGCACAGGGCAAGTGACAACAGTCACGAAAATGCAAACTAAGATTGAGGGAGTCGTATGCTGGATGATCTGCATTTATTTATTGAGATAGCGCGCCGTAAAAGCATGAGCCAAACAGCAAAAGATCTCGGCTTAAATCTTTCAACCCTTTCTAGGCGCATACAGGCATTAGAAGACAAACTTGGCGAACCGTTGCTGCAACGCACCGCCAGAGGCATTGTACTCACAGCCAAAGGTGAAACCCTTTACGATGAACTCGGTCAGCAAGTGCTTGCACTTAATAGCCAATTAAAACAATTAAATGACTCGTCGGGAGCAAAAGACTTTTACCTACTTTGCCCACAAAATATCATTGCTGGCCCACTCATGAGCGCAATAAACCAATTTGCCTTAACCAACCCTGCGCTTAATCTCCACATTTACCCAAGTAATGCCAATAGCCAACTAAGCCAAAAGCGTTTTGACCTAGCGATTAGAGTGGGCGAGCAACAAGATTCAAGCTATTTTCAAAAACGCCTAGGGGCGATTGCAATAAAGCTAATAGTAAAGAAAGAGGCGCCAGCATCACGCCTAGTGTTGCCCTATTCAGAGTCGCAGCTACCTAGCGGATTATTAACCGCATTAAAAAATGAATTTGAACAAATAAGCTTTTGTTTTGATATTACAATCGCCAGAAAAATGATCGAAGCAGGCTACGGTGTAGGCATACTGCCCATGAGTGAAATTAGCTGCATAAAAGACACCCGCAACTTTAGTTATGTAGAAACGCCCCACAGCATTCCAGCAAGGCCAATATACGCCCTGTGGGCTCACTCGCGCACACCCTCTGCGAATGCGCAGTTATTAATAGAGCAACTACAAACAAGTATTGCGGGTTCACCAAGCTTACAGGGGGAAATATTAGCGCTTTAATACTTGCTGCTTGTGTTGTGAGGGAGCCTGTCGCAGCGATTTTATAGCGCGTATTCGCTCTAGGCTTGGCTCTTTAATATTGAATATCTAAGATTGAATCTCTAAGTCTAAGCTCGCATCTCGCATCTCAAATCTCGCACCTTGGCGCTATTCCGCTCTTGTAGGCGTGAAATTTATTTCGCGCGTTTTTCAATCGCCACAATACTCAAAAACACACCACCATACCTAACAGCCACCACCCGTAGGAGCCGTTTTAACAGTGAATCTTTCGCAGCGATTTTATAGCGCGTATCGCTCTAGGCTTAGCTCACTAAGATTGACTCTCCAAGCTCGCACATCGCATCTCGCATCTCAAATCTCGCACCTCGGCGCTATTCCGCCCTTGTAGGCGTGAAATTTATTTCGCGCGTTTTTCAATCGCAACTATACACAAAAACACACCACCATACCTAACAGCCACCACCCGTAAGAGCCGTTTTAACGGTGAAGAAATTAATCCTTAAACCACCGATAAAAACCAAATACAAACAGTAAAGCCGCAAAACCAACCCCTATTAACTGCCAAATTTTGGTCTCGTTCATTTTATCTAACTGAGGAGTTACAGCATGCACTTTATGCTGAATAATGGGTGTACTTTCTTCTGTTGTTTTAACTGCGCTTTGTGGTGAGTTTATTTCTGTAATGGTCGGCTTTACTGTAATGACAACATCTTTATAGTCAGATTTAGGCTTTGCATCCCATATAGATTCAAAAAGGGCTTTTTGCTCCGATTTATTTTCACTACACCATACAAAATCAGCTTGTTCTATTTTCTTAGCTCGGCATCGCTCAGGCAACTGATAAAACTGTCCCCATGCAATGCGTTTTTTATCATCATTAAACGAATTACTGTAAACCGTGGAGTTATGTACTTTGGTATTTTAAAGTGCAGTAGGGCTTGATTGATAGGTATGGGTGCCACCATTACCCGATGTTCTTTTGGGGTTTTTACAATACTTAGCAAGCAAGGTAAACAGCTCGTCAGAGCGCTTATTCCACCGCTCACCTTGCTCAGCGGTGTAACTTCTATTCATTCTTTTACGAATGCCCTCGCGCTCAGCCTTAATTCTATCGCATTGGCTTTGAGAATATTGCTCAACAGCAACCGCATTCTGGCCCACGAGTAAAATAGCGAGCAATAAAATCCATTTATTCATAACGTTACATCAATGTAATTAAGTTAGTTACATTGTACCAAATTTAGAACCTAGAAAAAGTAACCTAACATATTAAATTTTTAGTAGCACAATTATTTGATGTGACTTTTATTTATACATAATAATTTAGTATATTAAACACTCAATTTTAAAAAGGTAATGTTATGGATAACCAATTATCACTCTTTAAAGAAATAAATGAAACAGGTGCCTACAGTAGTTCACCTCAAGATTCAAATAGAAGGTTTTGCTCAGAGTTGGAAGAAGAATTAAATTCGTTGGGTTTTAATGAAAGTGAAGATAAATCACCTTCCCCGATGCACTACCTTAAAAGAGCCGAATACACTGATATGTATGGAGGCACGAGACACAGTACTTTTTTAATTCATCACAAGTTAAAAGGACTGCTAAGAGTTGAAGCGCATAGACAAGTTCAGAGTGGCTCTGTTGATCAAAAGTTTCCATTCTTTTATGAATCGTTAAGTAATGCCCCAGAGGAAAATGTGATTATTGTTTTCGACGGGAAAGGATATAAAAAAGAAGCTTTCGATTGGTTGATGTATCAGACTTCTCAAAATCGAAAAAAGTCATTTAACGTTTTTCCGAGTAAAGAACTATTTCTTGATTTTCTTTTAAACGAATAATGCATCAAAACATGATGCATTCCCTCTACACGTCTTAGTTACTGCTTGTTTATATTAATCATTTTAGTAAACTGGTTGTTCGAAAACAGGGAGTCGTTATGGAACAGGTTGGTATTTACGAGCAGCTGATTACGCAAGTAATCGAGCAACACCTAGATCGTGAACAGTTTTATGTCGGAGAACGCCAACTTGAATCAGCAGAAGCTGCCACTTGGCTGTCTCGATTTTTAGGTAAGTTAATTGCTCACGCGATTGATGCTATACCTAGTTCAAATAATCGCTTACAAGAGCAAATCAATCTAGCAAATAACTTAGTTTTTTGGCTTAAAGATCATATTCGAGATGATGAGCTAATAAGTGAAAACCTAATAGATAGCCAAGGCAGAATCCTCACTGCACTATTCAATACTGAAAACCCAATTGCAGCAAACCTCAAAGACTACGCCAAAGATATATTTCCATTAACAGGGCTTACCCAAAGCGAATTATTTAGTGGCGCGAATGCGGGTATATCGCTCGAAACAGAATTAAAGCGTGAGATAAAATCGGCCGACACTATTTACTGGTTAGTTTCATTTATAAAGTGGACAGGGCTAAGAATATTTAAAAATGAACTTGAAGCCTTTACCAAAAGTGGTAACAAACTAAAAGTTATCACCACCTCTTACATGGGGGCAACAGATGCTAAAGCGGTTGAGTTTTTGGCAAGCCTACCAAACACTGAAGTAAAACTAAGCTATAACAATCAGCAAGAACGTTTACACGCAAAATCTTACTTATTTATGCGTAACACCGGTTTTCATACTGGCTATATTGGTTCGTCTAACTTATCGCATTCGGCACTCACCAGCGGCCTTGAATGGAATTTAAAAATTACAGCGCAAGAAATTCCGCATATTATCGCTAAAACCAAAAGCACCTTTGAAACCTACTGGCAATCACCAGACTTTGAACTGTTTAGTGGTAAAGTTGAATGTAAAGAAAAGCTAATAAACTCACTGAATGAACAGCGTGGTAAAGGACAAGCAAGTAGCCAGTTCTATTTTGATATAACCCCTAAAACTCATCAATTAGCTATTTTAGAAAAACTAAGTGTTGAACGAAGCGTTCACAATCGCTTTAAAAACTTAGTAGTGGCTGCAACTGGCACAGGTAAAACAATCATATCTGCATTTGATTTTAAAACCGTGTACGACAAAAAACCAAATGCCAACTTTTTATTTGTTGCTCACCGAGAAGAAATCCTCACTCAAGCACAAAGCGCATATCGTGGAGTGCTAAAAAATAATGATTTTGGCGAGCTTTGGGTTGGCAACTACAAACCTCAAAGATACAACCAATTATTTGCCTCAATTCAAACCCTTAACAACCAAATCGACAACATAAAATTGAGTGCTGATTTTTATGATTATATTGTTATTGATGAAGTGCATCACGTAAGTGCTAACAGTTACCGTGGCATTCTTAATTACTTCAAACCAAACATTTTATTAGGGTTAACGGCCACACCTGAAAGGCAAGATGGGGCAAATATATTAGAAGATTTCTGTGGTGTTATTGCCGCAGAGATCCGCTTACCAGAAGCCATAAATCAGCGCCATTTATGCCCGTTCCAATACTTTGGCCTTGATGACGATACAGATTTAAGCACGGTAACGTGGCGAGGCGGTCGTTACGATATTAGTGAGCTTAGTAAGCTATATACAGGCGAGAATAACCGCGCGAATAAAATCATATCGAGTCTCAACGACATCGTTACAAATATTAACGCTATTAAGGCATTAGCATTTTGTGTAAGCCAAGATCATGCTGAGTTTATGGCCAGTAAGTTTAACCTTGCAGGTATAAGTGCAGACGTACTTACCAGTAAAAATACTAGTGAACGAAAACACAAACAGCAGGCGCTTAGACGGGGTGAAATACACATACTCTGCGTCGTTGATATTTTTAACGAAGGGGTCGATATTCCAGAAGTAGATACCTTGCTCTTTTTGCGTCCAACAGAGAGCCTAACGCTATTTTTACAGCAATTAGGTCGTGGCCTACGTTTACCCGACAACAGTCAAAAGCAATGTTGTACTGTACTCGACTTTGTTGGTAACGCTCGCCCCGAATATGACTTTGCCAATAAGTTTCGCGCACTCATTGGAAAAAGTAACCAGCCAATAAAAACCGAAATAGAAAATAATTTTCCGCACTTGCCGCTGGGCTGTCGTATAGAGCTACAAGAACGCACGCAAAAAACTATTCTACGTAATATACAACAAGCAACAAACAGCAAACGCCGTTTGCAACAGCTTATAAACAGTTATTCTCATCATACAAGCGACGAGCTAACGCTAAGTAACTTTTTACGTATAAACCCACAAGTCACACTAGAAGATATTTATAAACCGAAAGATACAAGGCATGGCGGTTGGCATTGGTTAAAAGACGATGATATTCCAGCAGATCAAGTTGATATATATAGTGCCTATTACAGAGCTATAAATACGCAATTACTTAGCTGTGATTCACTGAGCTATTTGTGCTTTTTACGCGATTTATGTAACAGCGACTTTAGAATTGAGATAACACCTCAAAATCAACAATACGCACTCATGGCACATTATAACTTTTGGGATTCAACAGGTGAGAGTTTAGGGTTTAAATCCCTTAAGCAAAGCTTACAAGCACTAAAAAACCCGTTATTACAACAAGAGTTATCAGAAGTTATCACACTTTTAATAAATCGTATTCAGCAACAAGAAAGTGACTTAGCGTGCTTACCAAACCATGCAATAAAATTGCACAGCCGCTACACTCGCCAACAAATATTAGCCGCATTCGGCGCGCATACATTTGATAAAAAATCGACCGCTCGCGAAGGTGTATTAGAGTTCAAAGAACAAAATTTAGAGCTACTATTCGTCACGCTCAATAAATGCGAAAAAACCTACTCACCAACAACGCTGTATCACGACTATGCAATCAGCCCAACCTTGTTTCATTGGCAAACGCAAAACAGCGCCCGACCAGAACACGGCCGCGGCCTAAGCTACATTCAGCACCAACAAACAGGCAAAACCATCTTGCTGTTTGTGCGTGAACAAAGCAAAGATGAAAACGGCCGAACCATGGGATTTGTGAACTATGGCGAGGTTAAATATCAAAGCCACAGCGGCAGCCAGCCAATGAACATAACATGGGAATTAGTAAGCACCATGCCAAACGAAATGTGGCATGAGGCTGGGAAATTAGCGGTTGGGTGATTAGTTATAAGTTTTATATAGGAATTATAAATGGAAGCTTTTTTACAAGACACTAAAATCATCTCAGCTCTAATTACAACTACTGTAGCTCTCATAATAGCATTAACAGGCGCTGTTGCTTTCTTTTATAGATCTCGCAGAGATAGTAAAAGAAATGCAAAAAAAGTCTTATTCCATTTGCTTGAGGTTCGCCACGCAATTAAGCTAAAAACTTTACCCATCGATGAAGTCGCTAAAGAGTATTATGAATATGCAGCCAAAAAACTTAATTCATTTACTCCTACAGAAGAAAATATCTCATCAGAGAACCCTGTACTTAAACTTATTGAGTGCAAATTCAAAGAGCAACTAGCCTCTATAGAGGAGAACCTTTCTGAGAGCGTAATACCAGCTCTTAATGAAAAATTAGCTGACTTGGCAGAAGACAACCCTATTTTAGCTTTTAAAATTAGAGGTCGAGACAATTTTCTCAAACTATTTGAAACTTCAAAAGCTCAAATAGCTACCCTTCACATACCCAATATGGGCCCACAACCTGATACTACAAAAGATTTACTAAAGCGTGTAAAAAGAATAATGCTAATACGCGTAGCAAAAGAAAGTAACGAGCATATTGACGATGCAATCGAAAAAATAGCTAAGTATTGTGGACGAAGTCAGTTAAGAAAATGGCGCAGATTAAAACAGGAAACGGCTTTAACTCACGGATTTGATTTTACCCAATTAGATGATTTATTTGAAAGCTGTCTTGCTGCTATTGATTTAGAAGAAGTGTATTAGATGTATGATCTTCCCTTCAATACAGATATACAATTTATGAGAAAGCTCTCATCTTCATCCATAAACACCAATCTACCAGCACACTCCAATTCCCCGTGATCACACCTGAAACTAAGTTAATGATGAGTAATTTACAGCATGGATGCTGTACAAAGCGTAGTTTGGCCATGGATGGCCTATCTACGCTGGTTACGTTCACATCATTAACGTAAGTTGAAGATCAAGTGTGATCCTCGGGTGCGCCGAGAGAGTCCAGAGAGAGGTCGGCGGCAGCCTCTCTTTGGTTGCCATCGCCAACGCGATAAAACCTCAAATAGAGGTTTTTAATCCCTTAAAAATCCTGCACGCAAACTCTAGGTCTGTACGTTAAACTTCACTATCTACACGTTATAACTTGGCTTACCTTCCGCCACTAAACCAAGCTCATTATTTTGCTGTTGATAAACAGCACTTTCTGCAAACTCGAAACTATTTATGCCTACCCACAATTTGGCGCTGTTTGCCTGTGCAACCTGATACGCCCAGTCGCTCACTGAGCGTGATTTTTCGGCATCACAATTAAAGTAATCGCTCAACTCACGAGATATATGCTGGTTATATATAACGAGGTTTTGTTCTTGCCAGCGCTCGCGGTGCTCTTGCGCAGCTAAAAAATCGCGTTTGCTGTTATTGCATTTACTATGAGCTGCCACAAAGTTGTGGCCTAAATCGTTGGCGTAACGCGTAAACGGAATAAAGTGATCAACCTCGGTTTTGCTGTTTAATGCCTTTTGACAATAAAAGCAGTGACCGCGTTGTAGTTCTATTAATACAGGTTTTGCTTTATTGAGTGCATTGCGATCAAAGCCAAATAAAAAGTCATGAAGTTGGCTTTGTGGGCCGATTAACGCTTGGTTGTATTTAATACTTTGAATTTTTTGTAGCCATGCATTTTTAGCTAAGTACACAACTAAGTCGTAAAAGCGTCTAAAGCAACTGGCAATACCTGCATTTAAGGTAATGTATTGCTGCCCTTTAACATGAGGATATAAGAAACACTCTTCCTTGCCATTTAGCTTTTGTAATAACCATAACGGTCCATCTTTTATGGTTTGTAACGTTGTTCTGCGTATGTTTTTCCAATCACTGCACTTTTTTAATTGGCTAACTGAAGTAATGTTATTTAATTTTGCATCGTGCAGTGTGGTGATGATTTTGGCTTGTTTTTTGGAATTGGTATTTTGTAAAAGCAGCTGGTCTCTATTATTACCAATGGCACCAAAAGGAGATGCTTGATGCCAATACAACGCAATAAACTTTTCGACTAATTCATCAAACGTTATTTGTAATTGCGCATTCGGATCTATTTGCTGTTTTTCAATGCTGATATCAGCAAGCGCATGCAACAAGGCAAACTTGTAAGTGGCACTAAAGTCCCCTTCCACCAGCATGCGTTGAATATAAGCGATAAAGTCGAGCTGTTGCTGCATAGCCATATCCAAACTATGCCTTTAATGAAGACTTTGATAAAACGCTGAGGGCTTCTTTTAAGCGCATAAGCTAAATCCTGTTACTGCGGCTTAAAATTAGTAAACCGCTCCATGGTTATTTATTAATACTAAATAACGAGCCGTTAAGCTGATATTAAGTTTAAAAACAATCTAGCACGAATGGCCATGATAAATATAGGGTTTATCGATGAATAAAGTGGTTGCTCTAAATTAACATGTGAGGGATTCGTTTAAAAATGCGGCATAACGAGGCATGCCGCACTGTCGTTTTGTAATTTGCAAGACTAAAGACTTACTTTGGCGTTCGTCTATGCAAAATGGCGTTTAGCCATGTTTCTGAGGCGCGCTCTGGGCGCTGGTCGGCGCTTTGCCACGACTTTAAAATAAACAGATTGGTATTTTTAATAATACTTTCGAGGCCAACTTCGTTTAGATCGGTAAATTCGCGGCCGTTGTGTTCTCGCTCGCCGTCGCCGTATTTAAACGATACATACACAATACCTTGAGGTTTAAGTGCGCGGGCTAGGTTATTAAAGGCGTCGGTTAAGTCGTTTTTTGAGACATGAATTAAACTTGCGCAGCACCAAATGCCGTCGTATTTTTCAACGTCTTTTAGGTCTTGAAAGCTGCTTACTGCCACCTCTTGATTTAAGTATTCTGAGGCTAGCTTGGCTATTTCGGGGCTTATATCAAACGCATCAACGCTAAAGCCGCGTTCTTTAAAAATAAAGGCGTCGCGGCCAGAGCCACACCCAGCATCTAATACGGTGCCATTTTTTGGCAGCAGCGGTAAAAACTCATCGTAAAGCTGAGTTAAATCTACATCGAGCGTGGCATCAACAAATGCTTGTGCGTTTTGGTTGTAGTAATCGATTGTTTTGGTTGCCATTTTACGTCCTTTATCGTGGCAGTAGTGCTTAGGTTAAAAATAGCATTAAAGCGAGATATCGGTAAATAAAATGAATGAAGAAAGTTCAATTAGGCCAAACTAGTTACATAAGGCGCGGCATGAAACTGTCGTTGCATTTTTACTGCTAATCGCCCCAAAAGTGTTAATTAATTTAAACACGCGAAGTATTCCCCCTGCCTACCTCACGACCAATTTAACACTTTAGCAGGTAAAAGCTGCGCCATTGCACGCGTTATGTTTGATATATAACAGGTTGTTTGTTGCAAAAGTCACAATTTAACAGGGCTTTTGTCGCCCATTTCTAAACATATGACTATAATGTTAAGTGAAATCAATATTCTTAATACTAAATACTAGAGCCTGTTGATCTTTGGTGTACATAATTCAATCAACCCACATGGGTAGCCACATCAGTGAGAAGGCTAAAGCAACTACGCTATGATAATT
>NZ_JBRJHH010000013.1:0-141863 GCF_053628915.1 Pseudoalteromonas sp. MBR-15 | reverse complement strand
TTACTACCTAAGTAGCTCGACTGTTAGAACTCAATCTGTACGAGTGCCCACACAGATGATTGCTTTATATTGTTAAAGAACGTTGCGATTAAAGCACTTCACTTTAACTCGCTAGGGCTGCGTATATTACGCCTTCCTATTTTTTTGTCAACACTTAATTTTGAGAAAATTTAACTTTTCGAAACTAAGTTTTACTTAACACCCTGAGCTGCTCTTGCCTCGCTAAGCGTTGCTCCGCTGCGCGTCGCGCCTGCCGTCTCAGTGGGGTCGCATTATAGGGAGATGGATTTTTTACGCAAGCACTTTTTTCTAAAAACTTTAAAAAAAAGGGCTTTTTCACCAATTCTTATCTAAACAGCACAAAAGTGAAACTTTATTAACGCTTAAATAACCTTTTTCCTTGTTTAAGGCCCACTAAATCAAAACAAAAAGCCCAGCTAATGTAGCTGGGCTTTTTAAAATTGATTAATCAATTAACTAATTATGCAATGCCGTATTGGTCACGATACGCTTTAACCGCGGCTAAATGCTCATCCATTGTGCCTTTTGCTTCTAGGTAACTAATTAAGTCTGCTAGTTTCACAATAGAGATAACTTTTGTTCCAAAGTCACGTTCAACTTCTTGAATCGCAGAAAGCTCAGCTTTGCCTTTTTCTTGACGGTCTAGAGCAATAAGCACACCACTTAAATCTGCACCATTATCTGCAATGATTTCCATTGATTCACGAATGGCTGTGCCAGCGGTGATCACGTCATCAACTAACATGATTTTACCTTTAAGCTCAGAACCGACTAATGTGCCCCCTTCACCGTGTGCTTTTTTCTCTTTACGATTAAAGCAATAAGGTACATCTTTATCGTGGTGATCCGCTAATGCAACCGCGGTAGTTGTTGCAATTGGAATACCTTTATAGGCTGGACCAAATAAAACATCGTATTCGATGCCTGCATCTTCCAGTGCCGCAGCATAAAAACGTCCCAAGCGAGCAAGATCACGACCGGTATTAAACAAACCTGCATTAAAGAAGTAAGGGCTAGTACGGCCTGACTTTAAAGTAAACTCACCAAATTTAAGCACCTGCTTTTCAAGTGCGAATTCAATAAACTCTTTTTGATAATCTTTCATTACTAAATTAACCTACTTCTAAATTATGCTAAAGCTTGCTTTTGAGCATCGATAATTTCACGGATAGAATGCTTAGCCAGTGATAGTAGCTCATCTAATTCATCAAACGAGAAAGGTTCCCCCTCGGCAGTGCCTTGGATTTCGATGATTTTGCCGGTTTCAGTCAAAATAACATTCATATCGGTTTCTGCTTCAGAGTCTTCTAGGTATTCAAGGTCTGTAATTGGTTGACCTTTATATACACCCACAGAAATAGCTGCAATCATATGTTTAAGTGGATTAGAGTTGATCATGCCTTTGCTGCGCATGTACGTCAGCGCATCAACAAGCGCAACACATGCGCCGCTGATTGATGCAGTACGAGTTCCGCCATCAGCTTGAATTACGTCACAATCAATTGTAATGGTGTTTTCGCCTAACGCTTTTAAATCAACCGCAGCACGTAATGCGCGTGCGATTAAGCGTTGAATTTCCATTGTACGACCGCCTTGCTTCCCGCGAGCTGCTTCGCGACCATTACGGGTATGTGTTGAACGTGGCAACATACCGTATTCAGCCGTAACCCAACCTTTACCTTGGCCTTTCATAAAGCGTGGTACACCTGCTTCAACAGTTGCAGTACACAATACTTTCGTATTTCCGAACTCTACTAATACTGAACCTTCAGCATGCATAGTGTAATTACGTGTAAATGTAACCGGTCTAATTTGGTTAGGTGTTCTTTCGCTTGGACGCATTAACGATCCCCTTAAATCTGAATTTGCCACATTATAAGTATATATACGTGTAGATGCCATGTTGATTTACATAATTAAATGAATGTGAAATATGCAGCTGAAAAAATTTCCGCTAGAGGTTAAAGGCTGATACGGTATAATCAACCAAATTTGTAAATAAATAACACTAGGAAATCATCCATGATCCACAGCATGACAGCTTATGCGCGTCGCGAAATTAAAGGCGAATGGGGCACTGGCACTTGGGAAATTCGTTCAGTTAACCAACGTTACCTTGAAACTTTTATCCGCGCACCAGAGCAATTTCGTGGGATGGAACCTGTTATCCGTGAACGTTTACGCAAACACCTACAGCGCGGAAAAGTAGAAGTTTTCCTAAAATTTGCAGCAAACCCAGCACATGTTGGTGAGCTGACAATTAATGAATCTCTGGCTGAGCAGCTTATTAAAAGCGCGCAATGGGTGCAGCAACAAAGCAATGGCGACATCAACCCTGTTGATATTTTACGTTGGCCAGGTGTGATGGAGGCTGAAGAGTTAGACATGGATAGTGTGAATACTGCACTGATCGCAGGCTTTGATGAAGTAATCGAAGACTTTAAACAAGCACGAGGCGATGAAGGCGCTAACCTTCACGAAATGATTGCAACCCGTTTAGATGCAATTTTAGAGCAAGTAGTCATTGTTGAGAGCCACTTACCAGAAATAGCTAAATGGCAACGCGATAAACTAAATCAAAAACTAGAAGAGTTAAAAACGGATATCGACGAATCACGTCTTGAGCAAGAACTTATTTACCTTGCTCAAAAACAAGATGTGGCCGAAGAACTAGACCGCTTAAAATCGCATGTTAAAGAAACTAAAAAAATCTTAACGAAAGGTGGCGCTTGCGGTCGTCGTTTAGACTTTATGATGCAAGAGTTTAACCGCGAAGCGAATACGCTTGCGTCTAAGTCAATTAACAGCGACATCACAAACGCAGCTGTCGAACTTAAAGTGTTAATTGAACAAATGCGCGAACAGATCCAGAATATTGAATAACTCTGTTGTTACTTTAAAATAAGAAAGACCCAGCTGTTGCTGGGTCTTTTGTTTAAAAACCACTCTACAGGGGAATAAAGTGGTATTAGCATCGGTGAAGGGAGGCTAATTATTGTAAAAACGTGTTGCAGCTACAGCATAGTCAGCACGCGTTACCGATTCATCACCATTGAAGTGTACGGTTACTTTTGGCTCTAAGTCGAAGCGGCCTTGGTGTACATCAAAGTACGCATTCAAAATGCCAAGATCTAGCGCCAGCTGTACATACCCTTTAAGGTGGTCAGGAATGGTATGTTGATCTTCCAGTGCATATCGCTCATCGTTGTAAACCACTGTAATATCACCGCTAAACGTAGCTGCTGTTTCTTGCAGTGCTAATGATTGCACGAGCGAGTAAGCAAGTTCACTTCGACTCACCTGCTCTGTTGGTGAAAACATCGTTGTATCAGTCAACATTACAGGCGCTTGATCTTGTGCTGTATTACGAAGCGCAGCCCCTTTTTGTGTTACTGCATTAATTGCTGCGCTATACGAGGCATCAACATCGGTATAGCTTACTTGTGTCGCTTTGTTTGATTGTCTCACTCCTGCGCCGAGTGTTAAAAAGTCGGCTAATTCTTGGCGAAGTAAAAAGTCATCGGGTTTAAATCCATTCTCTGTTGCATCGACTAACTGCTCACTCACTGCCATTTCAATAAACGCTTTTGCAGGGTGATCATCGGCTACATCATCAAGTCCAGTGTAACCATCTGTTTTAACTATTTTTACTTTTACAGGAATCGAGCCTGGCACAGCATAACCATTGGTTACACCGAGGGGGTCAACATCTACCCCAGACAAACCGCCAATACCACTGGCTTTTAGCACCCATTCGCCGGCTTCTGCTGGGGCTGTTACAGCAATATTTTGGCCCAGTACTGGCAACGCAATACTCGAGCCATAACGTTTACCCGAAGGACTGGTGAGTGACAACCCTACGGTGTTGTCAGAAACATTGGCACTCACCATCAACATTGACGCATCTGGGCTAACATTAATAAGGGTGCCTGAATTATCACCCACGGGGCTAAAATCAACGGTGTCATTGTACTCAGCCTGCACTGATGTTTGCGCTTGAGCATTAAAGTTACGGTTAAGTTTAGTCGTGGTACCAAATTCACGTTGTTGATCAACCACTGACTGTAGTGCGGCATAAGCATTTGCATAGCCTGCCCCGACTTCCCAGTCTTCAAGTCCGGGCATATTTGTCGCGGTTTCTTGTAAAATGGTTTTCACCTCACGCCATGTCAGGTTTGGATTCGCCTCTAACATCAGCGCGACAATACCTGAAATATGTGGTGCAGCCATTGAGGTGCCGCTCATTGATGTGTAATACGGCACATGATTAATATCCATAATTTCACTGTCATCAGCTAGACTCAAGGTGCTCAAGCTTGAAAGTGAAGCTCTTGCTGAAATAACATCAACACCTGGCGCCGTAATTGTTGGTCTATCTTGCCATTCGAGCTGTTCACCATTAATGCTAACAACGCCACCTTTACCTTTCACACCGCGAGAACTAAAGCTGGCCAAATTACCGGTTTTATCACCGGCTGCCACAGTAATAACCCAAGGTGCTTTTTTGAAATTGCCGGTAATCGTGCCTTCACCGCTTCCTGAGTTACCCGCTGAGAAAACAACAATTACCCCATTGTCTGCCAACTTTTTGGTTGCGATATTTGTTGGATCATCTGGGTTAAAATCTGTGCCTGTGTCGCTTGTATTACCAAACGAGTTTGAAATAACACGAATGTTATAATCGAATTGATGTGTTAAAGCGTAATCAAAACCACCCAGTGTATCTAGAATAAATAAGCCCGCACCCGACCCATAACCGATAATTTTTGCACCCGGCGCGACCCCTTGATACTTACCACTCGACATTGCACCATTACCACCAATAATGCCCGCTACATGTGAACCATGACCGCCTGCAATATCAGTGTTATCAACGTCTTCTTGGTAAGTAATGGGTAATACACTCGACAACGAGTTTAAGTTTGTTTGCGCAAGCACGTTTTGTACTACGTGGTTAGGGTATTTGATGTCGCCATGCGTTCCATCCACCCCTGAATCATTAACGACAACACCAATGCCGCGACCAGAATACGGCATGCCTTTATGTCGTAAAGAGCTATCGGCACGTAATCGGTCAACACCAGTAATTTGAGTTGAACCATCATTTTCTAGTGATAGTGGCGCGTTGTACCAAATTGAACGAACTTTGTCTGATGTGTAGATAGCCTCGATTTGAGCTTTAGTTGCCGTAATACCGACCATAGGCAGGCTTTTTAAACTCACACCGCCTAACACACCTGCCGACTGAATGACGCTCATCAGTTCAGAGTCGACCGCTTTATTACCTTCAAACGTAACAATAACTTCGAACACATCTTGTTCTGTTGCTTGGGTCAGTAACTGACTAATTTCTGGCCCCAAAGATTTAGCTGATAAATTCAGTGACATTAAGCTTAGTCCTGCGCCAACAAGACCCGCGAGTAGTTTTTGTGATTTTAATTGAGTGTTAAGCATGAGAGTAAACCTTAATTTGTTTTGACTCTCTCAGCATGGCAAACACGCAGGCTTTTAAAAATGGGGGAAAACCCCTAGAGCAAGAAGGTTAAAACACCTTTATATGAGTAAATTATATTTTGCAGCGTAACGGACCAGTTCAGCCGCATTGGCGACTTGTAACTTATCAAGCACTTTACCACGATGATTTTCAGCCGTTTTTACACTGATATCTAATGAGCGAGCAATGTCTTTGGTGGTTTTACCTTCGATAATAAGATGAAAAACTTCACGCTCACGACTGGTTAAATTACGATAAGGGTCATCCCAGGTTTCAGCCGGTTTTAATGACATGGTTGCTAATACACTGGCAGCGTATTGGCTAAAATAGGTTTTCCCTTGAGCAAGTGCTTTTACGGCATCAATAAGCTCATCACTGGCGCTGTCTTTTAACAAGTAACCAGATGCACCAGCTCGCACCATATGTATTACGTATTCTTGCTCTTCATGCATGGTTAACACCAGTACTTTAGCCTCTGGTAAATGCTCATGAAGTCGTTTAACCGCTTCCATGCCGTTTAATTCTGGCATGCTAATATCAATAACAATCACCATTGGCTTTAATTCAAGTGCTTTTTGTACGGCAGATAAACCATCTGCCGCTTCAGCAAGTACTCGAATATCAGGGTCATTGCTCAGTAAACTCACCAGACCTTGGCGCAAAATAGTGTGGTCATCAGCAATCAGTACGCTAATCATATTAATTATTTCCTGTTACTAGCACTTTAATTTCGCAGCCCTGCTGTGGCGCAGTCGTGACCGTTAGCTGACCACCGTATGCTATAACTCGGTCTCGCATTGCCCCTAAGCCAAAGCCTGTCGTTAGATCATCAGGTTGTAGTTCCATACCTTGACCATTATCTTTTACTTTGACCATTAACATGCTTTTTGTTGCTATCACATTAATGGTAATTAGGCTTGCCTTCGCATGTTTAATGGCGTTGGTCAGCGCTTCTTGTACCACTCTAAATACCAAGGTTTGTATATCACTGGCTAGGTTATTATCAACTTGGTGATGTAAGTTAATAGTAAACGTCTGCTGTTCAGACATCACTCTCACCAACCACTCAAGTGCAGGCACAAGGCCTAAATCGTCTAATATGCGCGGTCGCATAAGCCGTGATATAACCCGAGTATCTGATAATGCTTGGCGAGCTAATTCAATACTCTCATTGAGAGCATGGCTGGGAGCTTCATTTTTTGCTTGCTGTAATTGATTTATTAAAGCGGTGAGTAGCTGCCCAACCCCATCATGCAGCTCTTGTGCTATTTGCTTTCGCTCATTCTCTTGCACCTGCCAAACACGCTTTGCTAAACCACGCATTTGCTCATTAGAGTTTGAAAGTTGCTGCGAAATTTGCTGCTGCTTTTGGTTAAGCTCTGCCACCAGCGAGGTGATATCCTTATCATTATTCATAACCAGCCAAGTCCTGTAACGAATCATCAAGTTGAAAATAACTTTGATAGTTTAAAAATTCAGCCTTTCTGTCTTTAGGAAGATTGGCCAATAAAGTGTTTAACTCTGAATTAAGCTTTGCTTTTAAGCTACTGGGTGCTTGCTCATTGTGATAAGCAAACTGCACTCTTAATCGATCAAATTGAAAACTCCGCCAGTACCCTCCCATCTTACGAAGCAGAATATCAGCCTGTTTTAGCGTTGCCTGAAAATCAGGCCATTGCTGTTGCATAAACTGCTGTACAGCAAGCAGCTCTAAATACTCAAGATAGGCGTATTGATATAAGGTAAAATCAACATTACCCAGCGCCGCTAAATGAGCACTAATATCTTGCTGTTGACGCAGTGCTTCACGAGCCGCATAAATGAGCTTGGCAATATAAATAGCGCCCTGGCTATAATCTTTGCTCATGGGCTCACTCATTTGTTGTTGAGTGATCATCTCACCCGTTATGAGCTCACTGTAAAATGCAAGTCGGCTAACATACTCACGGTTGCCCTTATCGGCGATATCTTGTTTTAAGCTCGCGATTGTTGACGCTGCGCCGGTGATATCACCTAATTGATACGACCAATCAACAAGCCACAAGCCAAATTCACTCATCGCGCGAATATCTTGCAATGACTTTGCTTGCTCATAAATGGCGCTTAACTCAGTGATGCTATTTGCAAAATTTCCTTGTAAAAATGTCAATTTAGATAAGTAACTACGCGATACCCATTGCTCAAACGTGCTGTTGAGTTGTTTAGCATCTGCCAGTGTATTATTGAAAAGATGGTACGCGTTTCGCCAATTTCCCTGTGCTAATTCAATTTGCCCTAAATTCTGCCTTACATGGATGATACCCAAGGGGTATTGAATACCTTGATACAGTTGCTCAGCCTGACGCCAATAAACCAACGCATGCTTTTTATTTAACAGCATAAAATACATAAAACCGATGTTATTCATACTCTCGGCTTGCAGCATTTGATTGCCAAGCGTCATGCGTATGTCGAGGCCTTGCTGATAATATTCAAGTGCTTTTTGATACAAAGCCTGCTCTTCTTCAAGCACCCCTAACTCGTTAAAGGTATGCGATAGTCCTTCTTGATCGCCTAGTTGCTCGTACAATGAAATGCTCTGTTGTAAATAGCGTTCTGCTTCTGTGTACTGTGCTTTAGCAAGGTGCAATGAAGACAGGTTACCCATGGTGGTTGCCATTCCAGCAATGTCGTCAATGTTTTCGCGGATAGCGAGTGCTTGACGGTAGTAATCAAAGGCTAAATCAATCTCCCCGAGTTGATTGTAAACAACACCAAACGCATTCAGCGCTTCGCCTTCTTGATACGCATTTTTCGATTTTTTGGCAGTTACTAAGGCTTTAACAAAATACTCATCAACCGCTTTTTGATACTGCCCTTGTAAAAATGCAGCTCGGCCAAGCATAAACCATGCATCGGGATGGTAAGGGTCAAGGTTAACGACCTCAAGCAACAACGTTTCCATTTTTTGATGTTGTTCTGTCAGAAAATAAAACTCAGCAAGGGCTATTTTTAATTCCACATCATAAGGAAATGCCTTTACAAGGGCTGCATAGTCAGCTTGAGCTTGATCTGCTTTACCGGCGAGATCATTAAGCCTCGCACTGGCAAATTTTGCTGTGTAGGTTT
The DNA here is from genome assembly GCF_053628915.1 of Pseudoalteromonas sp. MBR-15. Classification (NCBI taxonomy): domain Bacteria; kingdom Pseudomonadati; phylum Pseudomonadota; class Gammaproteobacteria; order Alteromonadales; family Pseudoalteromonadaceae; genus Pseudoalteromonas; species Pseudoalteromonas sp. MBR-15. The sequence continues at coordinate 133,240 of NZ_JBRJHH010000013.1, read as the reverse complement.
TATCTTCAGCAAACTTAAGGGCCTGATTGTAAGCATTCTCAGCATCGAAAAATTGCTGGGTGGCAAGCAATAATTCACCTTGCAGTAACCACCCTAGCCCTGAATTTGGGTGCTTGGTTAAAAACTGCGATAACGATGTTTGCGCTTTTTCAAACTCACCTTTTTGCAGGAACGACTTCACAATAAACAACTCACCTGCAGGTTGAGGGTCAACTTGTAATGCCTTCACTTCAGTTGATAATTGCAATTGCTGTGAAAAACGCTCGGTAAAACTCGACACGCTTTGTTGCCAATTAGCTTGATTAAAATCGCTCGTTAAGAGTATATTTTGCTGTAATGTGTGTCCTTCAAGCTGATAAACATTAAATTTAATATCGCGTTGCTCTGAACCACTTGGGTATAGTTGCGGAGCAATCAGGTAGCTTACATTTAATAAGTCAGCCACCAGCGCTAGCTTTTGCTCATCTAACGGCATTGTAATTCCAAGTTGAGAGAGCAACTGACTTAGCCTGCCTTGCTCTACTACTCGTAAATTACCTAATTCATGCAGTTGATAGTTAATATATTCAGCAAGCCCTTGTGCAACGCTATCGTCACTACTTTGTAAAGGTAAAACAGCCACTGCATAGTATTCTTTCTCAGGCTGTTGGGGAGTATCGGGTGGCATGCTTAAAAACACCGCAGCCATAATAAATAAGCCTATAACCACCACGACAGCCATCAACATAGAGTGTTTTTTAATGTTGTGCGGTTTTTCTTTAATTTGTTTTAAAAATGCCGTTTGTGCCTCAGTGGCATTTTTAAAACGTGCGTTAACTTGAGAATGAATAAGTTTGTTGATAAATGGCGCAATAAAAGCCAGTTGTTTATGCTTTGCGTGACATTTTGCTTTATTAAGCTGCTTTGCCGTTAATACCTCATCAAGGCTTTGTCCAGTAAAGGGAAGTTCACCACAACACAGCTGATACAACACCACGCCAACCGCATATAAATCAGTAGTCGAATTTACAGCCCCAAACTGCAAATACTCTGGGGGGGCATAATGAACCGTCCCCACAATATCGCCCACATCTGCGCTGCCTCCTAACACCGATAAACCAAAGTCTGAAATATACAGTCGTCCCTTTTTATCGAGCATAATATTGGCGGGTTTAATATCTCGGTGAACAACATTGGCTTGCTCCACAAAAACCAATGCCTCTAATAACTGGCTGACAAATGTAATAAGCTCTTCACGACTCTGAAAAGTTAGGCTAGCCTCTTCTAGCGATTGGCCGTCAATCCAATCCATCGTTATAAAATGTAGATTTTGCCAATGATAATATTCATGAACGCGTAAAATAGTCGGGTGGCTTAATTGACGTAAATGCAGTAATTCTTGTTTGAACTTTGCAATCGCATCTGATTGCTGACTAATTGATTGATTAAGTACTTTAATGGCAATGTGTGTATCAAGCTGTTTGTCGTAGGCGCGGTAAACACACCCATACTGACCTTGACCACACATGGCTTCAATCTCAAAACGGCCAAGTAAACATTCGCCAGGCTTAAGATAAGTCGGTGAGCTAATTACCTGAGTTTCATGCAATTCATCACTGCTATTTTTAGAAACGTCGTTATTGCTCATATCACCTATTTAACAGGGGTTAATGACATAAATTAAATAAAGTATAGCCAGTATTTTCGTTAACGTGCTTATCTGTAACCACTTTTTGTAAGTTATCAATAGATTGTTGCAACAGTAAGGCTTGCACTGCGGCCTCAATTTGAAGTCCCATGCTGTGGAAAATTTCGATGTCTAAATCAGTCAGTACTTTTCCCGCTAATTGGCTGTCGGTATACACGACCCCAACAACTCGACCGTCAAAAAGTAACGGGATACACGCTAGCGAGGATATTTTTTTCAACTGAATACTGTCGCGGTGTTTGAGTAAGTCATGTACCGACACATCCATAGCCACCACGGGTTCTGCTTTTTCAAAGCAACGAGAGATTGCGCCAATACTGCCTTCAAAGCGTTTCAATTTAAAATCACCCGTTTTAAAACCTTGCGCAATACACACTTGCAGTGAATCTAATTGTTCGCCTAATAGCAACACACCACGCTGCGTGCCTGTTAACGTAATTAAGTTATGTAATTGGGCAATTAAGCTTTCTTTTAAATAGTCTGTATTAGAAGACGGTGAGGCTAACTTACTTTGTGTTAATCGCCAGGTGTTATGCTCATTAATGGCCGCTATTTGCGACATTGACTTTGCTTCAAACAAGCAATCTAAATCACCAATCGAAATGATTGCATCATCAGCAAGGGTTGAGTGAGTGACAACGGCACCGTTTACTTTCGTGCCGTTTAAACTGCGTTGATCATTAAGTTGCCATGCATCATTACTGTGCGACACATGAGCATGCTGACGTGACACCGTTGGGTGCTCCAAAATTAACTGACACTCTTTCGCACGTCCTATGAGGTATCCACTTTGTTCGTATAAATAGCTTTCCATCGCAGGCTGATCAGTATAACAAACCGTAATTCTAGCGGGCATACACAACTACTCTACAAACCTTATTATTCTTAATTGGCAAGTCTCAAACTAAAGCGTAACGTATTTGCATAAGCTATCAGCTCACCCATCACATTATCGACATCTCGGCTTGAGCGCCACACATCTGGAATTGCTTGGCCTCGATTAGCTTTCACATTATTAATAAACTGGCTAACTTTGCTACTCGCTGAGCTGTAATCAAGCGTCATAATTGCTTGATTAATATCGGCGACGTCTTGCAATAGTGTTGAATAAACAACACTGTCAATCTGGCTAGAAAAAGCATTTAACGCCGTTTGTAAGTCGTTAAACTTTGTATTGATCACAACGGTTGCAGGGCGTAAGTCAGCGACAATTATAAACTGTGAAAAGCGGCCTGTTGAACCGCGAGCACGGTAACTCCCCGCCCCCATTGTTGTAGTAATATCTTTAAACTCACCGCCCAAAGGCGCTTTAAAAAAGCGTAGCGGCGTACCCGCTGTGTACTCTAAATTGTGCGTATGAATGTCAACACTCGCGACTCCCGAAAACGAAAAACCGCCACTGGTATCAGGCTCAATAGTAATCATCATTGGAAAAAGCGCTTGCAAAGAAATATTGCTACTGTTTGGTAATCGCTGCAAAAGATTAAGCGACGTGATATCAATAATTTCGGCTGTAATACCTATATTATCAGCGGTAAGGCCTACTGCATTTTCAAATTCAAGGGTGATATCTGCTGAAATATTTGCAGGGAGGTTAATCACGGCCTCAACAGTATTACCTTGAACATTGACACTGACTAATTCAGTGCTGTGTGATACGGGGCTTGAAAGCATCATTATTAAAGCAAATGCAATGATGTAAAACGTCTTGAACTGGCTCATATTCTCAACTCTCTCGTGACGACGGCAAGCCGAAGCAACACTTTTATTTAACAAACTACAACATTAAACTTACTTTCGACTGGGATATTTCGCAAGTTTTTAATGAAAAATAACGGATAAAAACCAACCATTTTTCAGGTTGGTTTTTATTCATCAAGGACTTAACTATCTTAAATATTGATTGAACACTCGACCAATAATCACCGCGTAATCACCCCGGCTTACTACGGTGTCTGGTTCAAAGTAAGCAACAAGCGTCGGTGTTAAATCATAGCGACCCTGTTCAAGCTCAAAACGGACACCTAACAGCGACATATCAACAGCCAATTGCACATACCCTTTTAATTCGCTAGGTATCGCATTGCTATCACGAAGCGGGATTTGTTCGCCGTTGTAAGCAACCGTGATATCGCCCGTGTGATTGCCAGCCTGCGATTGTAAGCCAAGTGCTTGCACTAATGAGTACGCTAAATCGGTTTTGCTAACTGTGCCCGTCGGATTAAATGACTGACCCGATACTGACATTACTGGATTTTGCTCTTGTTTACGGTCTTTTAACGCTGAGCCTACTGACGTAACGGCATCGACAAACGCTTCGCTACCAGACATAACATCCACAAAGGCCGGTTTTTGTGTCGCCAGAATGTCACGTTGTTGTCTGATTGCCATTCCCATCACAAGATACTGAGCAAGCTCTGCACGTGATAGGTTTACATCAGGTCGGTAGTAGCCATCATCGTGACCATCAACGAGTCGTTCACTAACCGCAAATTCAATCGCTTTTCGAGCTGGGTGAACAAAAATATCATTAAGCCCTTGGTATCCACCTGACTTCAAAATACTAATTTCACCACTAATAAACTCAGGTAAGCCTGGGCCATTTGTGACACCTGTAGGATCGGCTTCTACACCTGATAACGAGGTCAAACCAAACGCAGATAACTTCCACTCTCCGGCTTGTGCTGGCGCTGAAACACGCATTGAAGTATCAAGTACTGGCAGGGTTAAGTTGCCAAAATAAACCGTGCCATCGGGTGCTTCAAGTTTGAGTTTAGTGGTGTTCGCCAGCACATCTGCAGCCACATTGATAAACGCAGCATCACTGCCAACAGTAAAGGTAAATTCTTCTGGTTCACCCACTGGTGAATAGAACACTTCAAATGGGGTGGGTGAGCTGTCATCCAGAATAATGGCATTCGCATTAAAGTCGTTTAAGTTATTTACTGTGACACTATTTTCAGCGTTATAACCCAATGCGCCTGCTACAGCGGCATACGCATTGACATAACCAGCGCCCACTTCCCATGCTTGATAGCCCGGCATGTTTGTCGCTGTTTCTTGCATAATTTGTTTAATTTGCAGCGGTGTTAAGTCGGGATTTGCTTCCAGCATCAGCGCAGCCACACCCGCAACATGGGGGGTGGCCATTGACGTGCCTGAAATCATTGTGTAATAAGGTAAGTATTCAGCTTCAATTGCGTCAATGTCATCTGCACCGCCGTTCGACACGATGTTCGTTTTTGCGCGTGTCGAAATAATATCCACTCCCGGTGCGACTATTGTTATTTCATTTTTATACTGCCACTCACTGCCGTCTGGCATAGTAAAGGTGCCTTGTTCACCACTTTTACCCCGTGATGAAAAATCAATTAAATCACCTTGCTTTGTGCCTGCACCCACCGACATTCCCCATGGAATTTGTGCATATGGGTTGTGAGTATCTTCGCCTGAACCTGAATTACCCGCAGCAAACACAGATAACATACCCAACTTGTAAGCTTTATAAGACGCCAATGAAATAGGATCATGGCTTTCAAACTTACCACTGCTTCCCCATGAGTTACTCATGATACGAATCGGCGAATTAAAATCCCAAATATGGGTAATGGCATAGTCATAACCACCCAGAGCATCCAAAATAGAGATACCTGCGCCAGAACCATAACCAATTAAATCAGCACCCGGTGCTGCACCTTGGTACTTACCATCAGAATGACTTCCCCAACCAGCCACAGTGCCCGCACAGTGTGTGCCATGACCTACATTTAAATCGGTGTTAAGTTGGCCTTCAATCCACACACCACTTGCACCAGTAATTGAAATAGCACTGGCATGAGTAATCCCTTGCACGTTTTCAATGACTTTAGCCCCATACTCTAAATCAGCGAGTGACGCATCAATACCAGAATCATTGACAAGAACGGTGACGCCTTTACCTGTAAACGTCATCCCATTATTAGCCGTAAATTCGTCTGATTGAAGCTTTTCGACCCCCGTAATTTCTCGCGCTTCTAGGTTGTAATAAGTTAAAGGTCTATTTGCAAAAATAGAGCGAACCCCTTCCATTGCTGCTAACTTTTTAATTTGTGTAGGTGATGCAACAACACCAATCATTGGTAATGACTTAAATTGCACACTTTGTGTGATACCTAGATTAATTAACTTACTTATTTGTGTGGCTTTAAGTGCTTCCATTTGCTCGTAACTTACAACCACCATCGCTTTGTCTGTGAGCGACATAGTTTTAAGCTGTTGCTCTAATTGAGAGCCTATCACTGCGGCTGCCGCTGCGTTTAAACTGAATCCTGCAAGCGTTAAACCAACCGCCATATTTTTCATTAATAGTTTCATCTGACACCTACCTTGCGTGAATTGACGCCTAAAATGGTTAATGTTTTATTTACATTTCTAATTAAATAGCCGAATGAAGTTGGCAGCTATCAGGATCAATCCCTACATGGCATGAGGGAAATCCCCTATTAGGTAAGGTATTAAATGAATTTTTACGGGCACTACCCAGTAAAGGTTAAACGTTTTCTATCCCCTTTGAGGAATATCTTTCGTCCTATGTTTCAACTAGATTGATTAAACCATTCGTCATTTAAAAGTAAGGATTGAGAATGTCTGCTCGTACAGAAACATCAAATGATATAGCGAGCGAAAGCGCTAATGCTATTGACCTTGTCAATGAAGATAACTCAACCACCAAGCAACACACTCATATTGGACAAGCTATTTCAGGCAGTAACATAAACTGGGAGGCGCAATCGCCCATTAAGCTCATTGCGCATATCATCGATAATTTTCATGAAAAGCACAGAATGCAATTTCAACAATTGATCCAATTAACCAAAGCAGTGAAATTAAAAAATACTGATCATGCTGACTACCCTCATCATCTGGAATCTCATTTATCGCAAATGAAATATGAACTTGAAGAACATATGATGAAAGAAGAGGCCATTTTATTCCCAATGATAATGAAAGGTTATTATCCATCGGGTCCTATTAGTGTGATGGAAGCAGAACACTTAGAGCACGAGAAGGCACTCGAAAAATTAACCACACTCACCAATAAGTTCACTCCTCCGCACGATGCTGATGAAGACTGGCAGCGTCTTTATGCCAAAATACATGAGCTCTACAACGATTTAAACGAGCACATTCATTTAGAAAATAATATTCTTTTTATGCAAGGTTAAGGCAAAAGGGGCAGTAGACGCCCCTTTACATTGTTAGGCTAACGCTGATTGTTGTACTTTTGTGCATTGGTAATGTCGCAATTTGTGCTCTTTGCGTCGGCCATGACTAAATGACGACACTCTTTTTAAGTAGCCAATCACGCGTGTGCCATAATCAATATCTGTTGAACCACACTGTGAGCATGATTGCCTTGAGCGTTTGTCGATATACTCACAGTGATTACAAATGGTGATCCTCACATTAATGCAAAAATAATTGCACCCCGTTCGCGCTGCCACATTAAATAACTGCATATATTGCTCAGTGTCTAAATGCTCTTCTAAGTTCAAATGCAGTGCTGAGCCACCATCTAAAAACTCTGTCATCGATTTACCATGCAATATAAACTTATCAAGGTGATTTAGTGTTGTGTCTTCTACTAAATAGAAATAACTGTTGTAGCATTCTCTTGGCGTGAAGTAGCCATCTTCGCTATCCCATTTGGCATTTTTTATCCCTAAATTTTCAGCAGGAACAAACTCAGTGTTAAATAAAAAGCCGGTCTCTTTTGTTGCTAAGCGATTCTCTTTATAAATCACTTCTAACTGACTTTTCACCCACTCTTTATACGCATCATTAACCCCCACTTGAATACCTAAATACTCTGCGGCTTCAACCATGCCATTAATACCAATGGTTAAAAATTGCTTGTTAAAGGAAATAAACCCTGCGTCGTACACCGGTAACATACCCGCTTGCTGGTACTCTTCCATTAAGGTGCGATACGCGATTTGATAAGCATGTATTTTTCTTATTTCTGTTGCTAGGTCTCTGCCATCTTGCACCAATCGATTCATATTGAGTGTAATAACATTGATAGAGCCCGTCGAAACGCCCCCCGCGCCTAAACTATACGAAAAACTATGATCGCTAATTTCATTACGAAGTCGACAGCATGAGGCTAATGAATCAGCATCGGTTGATTGATAAACAAAAAATGAGCCGCCTTGACTTAAGTTTTCGGCACACATCAATGCAAATTCTTTATCTTTAGGTTCATTGTCTTCTACTAGCATGGCAGCGGTGACAACAGGGAATGTTAAAACAGCTTTGTTTCGCTCTTGGTTAAACCAATTTAAAAACATGTTTTGCAGTGCCTTTAAAGACGACCAATCGGGAGCCGTCATATCAGGAAACACAAAATGACCAAACATAGCCTCAAAGTATGCACTATCGTACAACGAGATATTCCAAAATACGCTTTGATAACCTCGTGCAGCAGCGGGTTGATTTAAAGCGTACACGACGTGCTGTAAGTGATTTTCTATCTGTTTATAGTGAGTAACTAAATAGTCTTCGCCGTAATCCTTACGCGCAAAGTAATCAAAATACATTAAAAATTCGACCGTCGCGACAGCCCCTGCAAACTGCGCGCTAATTGCAAAAACAAGATTCACAAAACTGCCGCAGAACGATTCTAAATGCTTAGGTGCCTTAGACTCTCCCCCTAATTTGGTTAGCCCATCCAATAAAAATGGATACATGGTGATAGAAGTACAGTAAGGCTTTAAGCTCGTTTCATCATGCACATAAATTTCATGGTTCTCAATTTGTCGAAGGTACTCTTTGCCCAATGACTCGCCGAAAAGCGCGGTTATTTTATTACTCACCTGAGTGCGATTAACGTGAATGAAAAAGTCTTTCATTATTTCTGATTCTAGCGTCGCTATATTTTTTAATGTCACATTTGCATTCGCATCCACTTTAGAACCATCGGCCGCATTCTTGGCCTGTGTATAGTTTTCGATGAAACGCATTTTTTCTTTTAATTGTTCACAATTCAGCATAGACATTTTTGTTATCCTTTTAAAAATAATGAGTTAAGTACCTTACCCGAAGCAATTTCAATAAATCGTTGATTAGTTAAATGGCTCGCCAGGCCACCTAATTCAGCGACATAACGGCCCGTTTTTATATAAGTCAGCTGTGCTTTTAATTGCTCCGACACATCCTCAAGCCCGGTATACAAACACGTTGCTAAGCCTTGCTGCGTTGCTAACTTTAAAAAATAAACTAAATCACCTTCCTGCCATTCTCCGCCAAAAAACACCACACAAGTTATCAAGTGCTTATAGCGCTCAAGCAGTGCAATAAAGCGTTGCGATGTTAACCGCTCACCATGCTTTGGATCCCATGTATCAACGCTATGACATCCAGGACAGCGCAAGGGGCACCCCGTGCACACAAAGCCTAACGCAATGTGTCCGGGGACTTCTTGAAAGCACACTTGGGGTTCTAATATATTAAACATAAACCACTACATATTGTGTTTTAAATTTCAATATGATCAATATATAGTATCAACACCGTTTTAAGCCAGTTTGAAACTTGATCTAGATCAAAGCAGCTTAGTTCTGCCAAAAGAACAAAATGGGTAGCCAATCAAAACCCCCTCCTGTCAAAAATAAAATGCAGCGAAACGGAGCGCCACCCAGACACCTCTACCTACTTTGGAGGAGTTACCTTTACCCATCACTTTGCTAGAGTGCGAATAAATGAATTGTAAAGAGATGAAAATGACTGCGAAAATTGGAATTTTGACTGTTAGTGATCGCGCAAGCCGAGGCCAGTACGATGACTTATCGGGACCCGCTATCACCGATACATTAAATGACTATTTAAATTCGCCATGGCAGGCATGCTATCGATTAGTCGAAGACGAGCAACATTTAATTGAAGCGGCATTATGCGAGCTTGCCGATCAAGAACAATGCGCTTTAATCATTACCACAGGTGGAACGGGTCCCGCCAAACGAGACATAACCCCCGAAGCCACAGAAGCGGTGTGTGACAAAATGATGCCAGGATTTGGTGAGTTAATGCGCACTGAAAGCTTAAAATACGTGCCAACGGCTATACTCTCTCGACAAACAGCGGGGATAAGAGACCGCTCATTAATTATTAACTTACCGGGCAAACCCAAAGCGATTCGTCAATGTCTTGATGCCGTATTTCCTGCGGTGCCTTATTGTATTGATTTACTTGAAGGGCCTTACTTAGAATGTGATGAATCTGTGGTTCAAGTATTTAGACCTAAGTCATAAATAACGTTTGTCATAACGTTAAAACATCCCCTTAGTTAATAACGAAAAAAGCCAGCTTAAGCTGGCTTTTCTATCGTATTAAGATTTATTTGTGTGATACATCAATCAGTTCAACAGTCCCGTCTTCGCGTACTTCAGCAATTTGACCTCGCGGTTCATCCATAAAGAACAAAGTAACAAAGCCAATCATTGCCGTACCGGCGATAACATAAAAGAAAGTTGCATAATCGACGAACGATAACACAGTTAAAAATGTAACTGCCCCAACGTTACCATATGCCCCTGTCATCCCTGCAATTTGCCCTGTTAAGCGACGTTTAATTAATGGCACGACGGCAAACACAGCACCTTCACCTGATTGAACAAAGAAAGAACACGCCATGGCTGTTGCAACTGCTAACCATAATGGCCACTGCGAATTAACCATGCCCATTAACAGATAACCTGCGGCTAAACCGGCGGTTAAAATAAGTAACGTTGTACGGCGACCAAACTTATCTGAAATAAACCCACCTGCTGGGCGTGACATTAAGTTCATAAATGCATACGCACCGGCCACCATCCCTGCCATAACAGGGTCGAGCGAGAAGGTCTCAGCAAAAAATAGCGGCAGCATTGACACCACAGCAAGCTCAGAACCAAAATTTGTAAAATACAAAATATCCAGCACAGCTACTTGCTTAAAACTATAGCGATGTAACTCAGGTACTTCTTGCTCAAATACCGTTTTATTTACGTTCCACACTTTTTTAACTTCAAACAAGTACAGCAGCACTAACCCACCATAAATAAGGTGTACGACATTTGCTTCAATCATCCCAACACCATTGGGTGAGAGTTTCCAAGCCAGTAATGCCATTGCTGCATACATAGGGATTTTCATGATTAGGAGTAAGAAAAAATCGCCTTTAGAAGTGACTTCCATCGCCCCTAAATTTTTAGGACGAAAGTACGTCGAGCCTTTAGGTGTATTGGTTACATTAAAATAATAAATAAAACCATACACAAAGCTCATTACACCCGTAATACCAATTGCATAACGCCAACCATCATCGCCGCCAAAAATTAATGCCAGCGTAGGCAGTGAAAAAGCCGCAGCAGCGGAACCAAAGTTACCCCAGCCACCATACACACCTTCTGCGGTGCCTAGCTCGTGATGAGGGAACCATTCAGACACCATGCGGATACCAATAACAAAGCCTGCGCCGATAAACCCAAGTAAAAAACGAGCAATGGCAGCTTGCAAAAAGCTATCAGCAAAAGCAAACATTAAACAAGGTACTGCGCTGACAATCAGCAAACATGAATAGACTAACCTTGGCCCGTATTTATCGGTTAGCATGCCAATAATCACACGGGCAGGAATGGTCAAAGCCACGTTCAAGATCAGTAGTGTTTTTACTTGCTCTGTACTTAATCCCAAGGTGGTTTTTACAGCCTGTAGTAACGGTGCAAAATTAAACCACACAAAAAAGGTGATAAAGAATGCAAGCCAACTAAGATGTAAGATTTTCATTTTTCCTTGAAAGGAAAAAAGGTTAAATTTTTCACTCGCCATTGTCGTCTCCAAACGGTTTTATTAATTTGATTCTGAGCCGACTTACTAAAAAAGAATTGATGTAAATCAAGGAATAAAGGTAACCGCCGTGCAGTCAAAAACACCTCTACCCCCTATGAATAGGCGCACTGTAAAGCAATGCCTTTATTAACTGCGCTTACTACCTACTAAGGTGTATTAACACTCCCTATCACTCTATGAGGGAGATAAAAGGAGATATTGGAGGAATAACAATGAGGTTTTGGGATATCACACAGAAAAAAGCCTCCGAAGAGGCTCATAATTGCAGGGAACTGAAACTAATCTAGCTGCTAAAAAGCATGCTAAGCGGTTAAAACTTATGAGTGAGCATCAACCATACCTTATCGGTATCCGTGGCATAATCATCAGCGTTGTACATGGCATATTTAAACAGCACATTACAGTTGCTTGAAAGTGCATATGCAGCCGTTAAATCAAGCTCTTGGCCATAATCGATGCTTTGTGCATCACTATCAAAAAAGTGATAAGTCGCGCTCAGCTTTATATCTGCCAACTGCCCATTAACGCCAAAGTATAAATCAGCAAGTCCATTACCTGGGGTCGCTAAAAACTTATCTGCAAAACCTTGGAACTTATGCCCTGTTGCCAGTGGTGTACTAAAACCTATGTTGTTATCTGAGCCTAACAGCTCATAGCCAACTTTCCAGCCAAGCTTACTCACTTTGCCCTTTAGCTCCGCTAATATATAGTCAGCATCAAACGAATTGGGGTTATCGGCATAATCTTGCTGAGTTGCATAACTGAGCGTATAACTCAATGAATCGGATAATTGGCCTGTTGCGCGTACACCCATTGTTTGTGTTGAGCTGGCTAAAGCAGCATCAAAGTCATAAAGATAGGCAAACACACTGACATTAAATTGCTTATTAACTTGGTATGCAGCATTGGCAAAGTGTAATTTACCGTGCAAATCGCTTTTATTGCTGTCTTCACCAAAAATACGATTCACATTAAACACATAGCTGTAGTCGAACTTTAATGACTCTGATGGTTTATAAACGACTCTGTAACCATCAAAAGTTTGTTCATTCTGGCGCCATGCGACACCCCCTACAAATCGTTGGTCATCAAGGTTGATACGTTGTCTACCCGCAACAACGTGCAACTCTTTATTTTTGAATTGCAAACTTGCTTGATTAAGCTCAGTACCTTTAGGGTCAGCAACAACGGGGTGATCCGTATGACCATTAACCGTACTGTTATAATTGTCATTACCAATCTCGGTAACATTATCAAACTCGAGAAGTGCTGAAACGCCTTTGAGTGTCGCCGTTGTATAATTAATACGCGTGAGTAATGTTGATGCATGTGCTTGTTCAGCGATCCCCGATTGATCGACATTTTCATATCGATAACGCAACATGCCATGCACTTCACCATTCGCCAACATGTTATGAATGCCATTATCTTCAGTTGCACTCACTTGCGTACTCAAAGCAAATGTAACTAACGCTGTTAGAACTGAGAGCTGTGTTTTCATATCACTACCTTGCTATGTTTTTAAGTTATGCACAGATTACGGCTATGCATAACTATGAAAATTGATTTAAATCAATTTTTTCATAGCGTTACCTAATATGACTCACTGCACCTCCAAAGAGGTATAACAACACTGCCCTATTTAATGTAGGCTTATAGACGCGTTCTAAAGAAGGAAAATTGCATGTTATTAGAGAGTGCCAACACCCTGCGTTATTGCCGTCATATTCTGCTTCCTCAGGTTCAAGAAGAAGGGCAAGAAGCCATTATGGCAAGCCACGTACTCGTTGTCGGAGCTGGAGGACTGGGTAGTGCAGTACTCCCTTACCTTGTTGCGGCAGGTGTCGGAAAAATTACTTTATTTGATCATGACACAGTGGATATAACTAACCTGCAACGACAAATATTACACACCGAAAACAGTGTGGGTCAGTTAAAAGTTGAATCAGCTAAACAGCAATTAACAGCACTCAATAGCCAAGTAGAGATGACAACCTATGCTTCTGAGTTTACGACACACCATGAGCCAGAGTTAATCAGCGCTGATGTTGTCGTTGACTGCAGTGATAATCTCGCAACACGCTTACTGCTTAATCGCCTGTGTTGGACACATAAAACGCCCCTAATTTCAGGTTCTGCAATTCGTATGGAAGGGCAACTCATTCACTTTCCAATGCGTGACGGCGATCCGTGTTATGCCTGCGTTGCTCGGCTATTTAAAGAACCCTCATTAAGCTGTATGGAAGCTGGGGTCCTTGCCCCAGTAGTTGGCACTTTGGGTTCATTGCAAGCCACAGAGGCGCTTAAAAGCCTGCTATCTATGCCCCCTAAAACAGTGTCAATGCTGTTATATGATGCAGAGCACCTGACATTTAAAGAGTTTATTATTCCAAAACAACCCCACTGCGAGGTGTGTGCAGAGCGTTAAAGTTACATTGCTAACCTTAACGCTCTGCACACGGAAACATCGCGATCACTTTGCTTCCTGCGGCTTCCTTTTGATTCACTTTATGTTGCTTTGGTAGAACAGACGCGAGTTGATACTGCACCGTTTTTGTCACTTGCAAACAGGCCGCTAGCGAAGGTTTGCCCACGCCATTGTTTATTTTCTGAAGCTGCTTGGTCATATCAAAATGATAAAATGTATTAATAGATAACTTTTCGAGGCTTAACTTCGCACAGTTAAGCCCACAGCCATCAAAAACAATAATCGCAGGAGAAGATGCTAACTTTTGCCAATGCATAGCAGAACCTGCTGATAATGCCGTAATGGAGACTTTTTCAACTTTCCCCTGCATAATTAAACTTTGTGATAAGTCTTCAGCCAGCTCTGCACCATAACTACAGCCAGAGCACGTTAACAATATTGGTAAAGATTGCTCCTTCATGCTTTCCACTCTTTTTACTGATACGTAAATATCAGCTTAGTAAGCGTACAAAAATTCAGCTTGATCTACATCAAGAGGAATGAAGTCCACACTAATTCAAAAGAGGTAGCTACTTTACCTAAACAACCATATTGACGTATAGAAACGTTAGCCTGCGCGGCCATCTGCTCTTGGTTGTGTTAACACAGGAAAATACACTAAGCAGAATAAACCATAAGCCATACACCATGTAATCACAGATAAAGAAATAAAATACAGGCTCAATTGTGAATTTATCAACACACCAAATACGCGTAATAAGGCCGCAATTAATACCGCACCAAATGCAAAAATAATGGCGTGTTTGACCACTAATTTTCTTCCAGTGTGGCCTAAACTAACACGCGCCATCATGCTTAAAATCATATTGCCCATAGCCCCCACAGTCAGTGCATGGAAAGCGGTCGAAATTGACAATAAATCAGTGAAGTAAGACATCCCCATTAATATAATTCCCACAGGAATAAACCAATAAGCCAAATGCAAACTCCACAGCAGTGGAACCGCTAAGGTTTTAAAGAACGGCCATCGCGCCGCACGAAGACAATGAAATACAGCACATATAATGAGCATGCCGCCAATGAGCTCATTGCTCAGGTAATAAACGGCACCAGTAAAAAACAACACAAAAATAAACCAGGTACTGCCAAGCGCTGCAATCTCTAACCAAGGTTTACCGTCGACCTTCTTTGTCGCAGTTGCATTTGCAGTGAAAAAGGGAATTACACGCCCGCCTAATACACTCATTAATAACGTAATTAGCCAAATAGCAGACATATAACCATGCTGATACAATTCAGGCATCCCCAGTGTCACGCCTAAGTGCATTAATAAATTGGCAGCACTGAGCAATAAAATAATCGGCACAAAAAAGAGGTTTCGCATTTGCCCTTTGACAATGATTGGTTTTGCTAACCAATAACCCGCTAAGGGCAAAAACACCATATCAATACCAAATACTAACCAGTGCGGCAAAGCGGGCACCACCATGACAACTCGCGCGATTAACCATGCAAGAGTTAACAGCAGCAGCTTTCGACCATGAATAGAGCGTAAACCTGTCCAGTTTTGTACCGCGGTTAATAAAAAGCCGATAACAATAGCGCACACAAAACCAAACAGCATTTCATGACTATGCCAAAACAAAGCCCCTCCATAAGGAGAAAAAGACCAGTGACCATTGAGTACTAATCCCCACACAACCAAAGCAATACAGCTAAATAAACCCCCACACAAAAACAGCGGACGAAATGCGAGCTGAAATAAGGCAACGTCACTTTTGGTTTGTTGTTCATCGGATATTTGCATCATAAACTATCATCTTCTAAAAAATTATAACTCGCAGCTTCATTCAATCTTCGTTGATAGCGCTCAGCACGCACCGCGAAATACATCAGCATCATACAGACAGCTAACACAGCGTAAAGCAACATAAAAGAGGCACTGTAAAAGCCAAATAAATCAACCACCGCACCAAACATTATCGGTAATGTGAATCCTCCCAAGGCCCCAATGGCAGCAATAAAACCGCCTACCTTGCCCATTTCTAACGGGTAGTTTTCATGGATAACTTTAAACACACTGGCACGCCCAAAACCTTGCGCTAAGCCAATCACAAATAATAAGCCGGTAAACACCCACACATTCACCGACACAGATAAATTCACATCTTGCTTAATACCATGAATGGTCATTGTTGTGGGCGGGTAGCTTAAGAAAAACAAACACACTAAACACACCCAAAACACGCTCCAGTTAACACTACGACCGCCATACTTATCGGCAAACCACCCACCAAGAGCCCGTATCACCGACGACGTTGCAACAAAAAACAATGTAAAGGCCATCGCTTGTTTAATTGATAATTGGTAGGCCTGCATATAGTAATATGGCAGCCAAAGCAGTAAGGCCAAGAAAGAACCAAACACAAAATAATAATAGAGCCCTAATCGCCAAACTTGCGTATTTTTCAGTAACAGTGTCCAAGTTTGCGGTTTACTATTAATAACATGAGCGTTATCTGGCTGGCTGGGGGCAAACACACCATACAGCACAGCAACAAATAACAAGCCAAACGCATACACAGGCCCAACCCACTGCCAACCATAGCGCTCCATTAACCAAGGCGCTAACACGAGTGTAATAGCGGCACCGGCATTACCCACGCCAAAAATCCCCATCGCGGTTCCTTGTTGACTGCGTTGATAAAAATCACACACATAACGGATACCAAGGGTAAATGAGCTACCACTGAGACCAATCCATAAACCGAGAAAAAGTAGTTGAGAATAGCTTGTCGTTATATATAAGCATGCAAGGGCGGGCACACACACTAACATTTGCACAACAAAGAGCACTTTTGCCGAATAGCGGTCAGCCAATTCGCCAGCGGGGATCCGAGACAATGCACCTGTGAACATCGGGGCTGCAAGTAAGCCACCTAACTCAGTGACCGTTAATTGCCATTGCGATGATAAAGGCAATACTATCGCCGCATACAATGTCCATACGGAAAAGTTAGCCGCAAAAGCTAAGGTAGCAAATAATAACGCACGTTTAGCGCGAGACTCTGACATGCGATGCTCCAATTAAAAACGGTCGATGAACACGTCATCTATAAATCATTGACCCATTCTACCTAAAGCACGCGCTTTTTATGAGGCTCTACCCACAATGCCACAACTTAAAAATATCAACAGACAAAAACGACTAATAAAATAAAAAGCACATAAAAATCAAAATATTAAAAACAACAGCAATTACCCCAAAAGAGGTAGTTAAGCTTATTTGATAATAAACAGACCCGAAAAACTGACCGTTTATTGATCTGTACAGGTTGAATACTCCCCCCGTTTTCTTGCACTATTTTGATATTATTTCAAAGCTAACTACACATTATGCAAAGCACTCAGGTTGATGCAGGATTTCATACCTCACGCGGAATAAAAGAAATCAACGAAGATTGCGCAGGTCTTTTTATTCCAAAAGATGAGTACCTCAGCAATATTAAAGGTGCCGCATTTTGTGTTGCCGACGGTGTTAGCTCAGCAGAAGCAGGTAAAGAAGCGAGCGAAACAGCCGTTGAACGCTTTCTTAGTGAATACTTTAAAACCCCCGATACATGGTCTGTTAGTCGCAGTGGCGAACAAGTATTATCGGCAATCAATTTACGCCTTTTTCGCAAAAGCCATGCATTTTCACAAGAAAATAAAGGCTACTTATCAACTTTAAGCTGCCTGATTTTAAAAGGAAATCATGGTCATATTTTTCATGTGGGTGATAGTCGAATTTATCGCTTTAGAAATGGAAACTTAAAGCAACTCACAGCCGATCACACCACCAATTTAGGGCAAGGAAAATCGTTTTTATTGCGTGCCATTGGCATGGATAACAACTTACACATTGATTACAGCAGCAATGAATTACAACAAGGTGACATTTACTTATTAAGCTCTGACGGAGTGCATGATTTTCTCCCGACCGATATCTTAATAGATAACTTATTGAGTTATCAGCCAGCCTCTAAAATAGCAGAGCAACTGTGTATAGAAGCCAAAAAGCATGGCAGTGATGACAATATCAGTTGTGTCGTTTTAAAAATAAAAGAGCTGGCATATCAAAATGAAGCTGAATATAGCGCTGAGCTCACAAAATTGCCTTTTCCACCGCCGCTTAAAGCAGGTATGAAATTAGATGGTTATCTTGTCATTGAAGAGCTGTTTGCCTCATCACGTAGTCAACTTTATTTAGTGGAAGATGAGCTTACAAAAAAGCGTTACGCAATGAAAACGCCTTCAGCCAACTTTGACGACGACACACATTACATCGACCGCTTTATTAAAGAGCAATGGATTGGCAGCCGAATTGACTCCCCTTATGTGGTAAAAATTTATCAACATTCACGGCCAAGAAGTGCCCTGTATTATTTAATGGAATGGCTCGATGGCACCAGCCTCGACAACTGGTTAGCTGAGCATCAGCCCCTAAAACCTAAACGAGCAATCGCCATCGTTAAACACATTGCAGCGGCCTTAAATGCTTTTCATAGTAATGATGCGATTCACCAAGATCTCAAACCTGGCAATGTGATGGTATTAGAAAATGATGAAATCAAACTGGTTGATTTTGGCTCCGTGTTTGTAGCTGGAGTTGCGGAGCTTTATCAGCCAATAGAACATCAAGGGGCACTTGGCACGGCCAGCTATTCAGACCCTAATTATTTGCTGGGCAAAAATGCTGCCGTGCAAGGTGATGTGTATAGCCTCGCGACTATTTGCTATGAATTATTTACTCACCACTTACCCTATGGCGAAAAAGTTGAGCAATGCACAAGCATGGCAGACTACGACAAACTACGTTATCACAGTGCCATTAAACATAACCCCGTTATTCCAATTTGGTTTGATAAAGCACTGCAAAAAGGGGTTAGTTTTGATTTAACAGAGCGCTATCAAACCGTGGATGCACTCATGCATGACTTAACCGTCCCTAATCCTGAATTTTTAAAACCGGATCCTGAACCGAAGGAAGCCAGCAGTTTATTATTTTGGAAAATGGTAAGTGGTTTTTGGTTTATCACACTGGCTCTCATATTGTATTTATTTAGCCAGCACTAAGACTGGCAATGCATACCCGCAATGTGATGCCAAAAGCCATTAATATGTTCATCCAGTCGCTTAGAGTCGGTGCCCAAAGCAAACGACTCAATCCATTGTAAGTCGTCCATATCGTGCATACTTAGCCGCGCGATATCCGCACTGCTATTAAGTGCATGGCGGTCTTCACACAAGTTATACACTTGCCCAGACATTGTTTGAATGCCATTTAAGGTAAACACCTTTTTACCGTCTTGGCTGTGGGTCATTAATCCCGAAGGGTGCTTTTGACAAATGAGCTCACATTGATCTTTAGCTAAGTCATAATGGCGAGCCGTGAAGCATCGCGCACTGTAAGCCAAAGGCAACAAGCCATAACTAAACACTTCAAATTGCATCGGTAAATCTGTCAAACCCGCGTATTCGTGTTTTAAAGCCACCAGCCAATCTCTCGACAATTCAACAGGCATAACCCAGCGCACAGCTCCCATTTGAGCAAACTTTGCTAGCGTATAACCGTTATAAACATTAATTGCGGGGCCAATCACAAATGGTAATCCCAAGCTATGTAATTGCTGCACGGCGGCAAGATCATTCGCCTCTATTAAATACGCGCTTTGACGACACACACGTTTTAACTCTTGAAGTTGAGCCCCCGACTCCAACAAGGCTAAGCTAGACAGCACCACTTCTTTTCCTGCTTGCTCTAGCATTTTAGCCCACTCAAGGTAATCATTTAGTCGACTTAAACGCCGCTTTCCACAGACGGTTTCGCCTAAATAAACAATATCGGCTGTCGACTGCGCTACCCGCTCATAAAATTGTTCGAGCAACTCCTTTTGCCACAAAAACAACATGGGCCCTACCGCAACTTTTAACTGTGTCATTGTTACTCCTATTTCCACTTGCGATGATACGCACCTAAGGTGGTTTGCTGCCCCTCAGATAAACTGTCCAGCGTCGTTTGCCAATGCGTTTCAACACTGAAGTCAGTCACATTTTGCTTTGCATGGTCAATAGCCTGTCGCCAAACGCGTGTAACTTGCTCAACATAGGCAGGGCTGCGCTGTCGGCCTTCAATTTTAACGGCCGCAATATTCATGGCTAATAACTCAGGTAACAAAGAAAGCGTATTTAAGCTCGTTGGCTCTTCTAAGGCATGGTAGGTTTCGTTATTAACAACAAAACGCCCTTTACATAACGTTGGATAACCGGCTTGCTCATCGTCAGTGAACTGATCAATCAATACATCATTCAAGCGTGATTGCATTCGAGCGCCCTGTTGTTGCCAACGAACAAACTTGGCCGGTGAACAGGCACCTGTTGTATTAGGTGATTCGCCTGTTAAATATGAAGATAAATAACAACGCCCTTCGGCCATAATACATAAACTACCAAAGGCAAAAAGCTCAAGTTCGATGTCGGTGGTGGTTGCCAATTGCCTGACCTGTTGCAAACTTAATACCCTAGGCAATACCACTCGCTTCACACCAAACTGCTTATAAAAATCAATTGCGAGTGCATTTGTCACCGATGCCTGCACACTGACATGCATTTCTTGGTGCGGATAATTATTCGCAATAAAATCAAGCGCAGCAATATCAGCAACAATCAGGGCATCTACCCCCACTGCAATCGCTTCATCAATGGCATGCTTCCATCTTGTAAAATGATTGGGGTGAGCAAAGGTGTTAATAGCAACATGCAATTTTCTTTTATGCTGCTGACAATAGTCTGCCGCTTCAACGAGTTGCCGCTCATTCAAGTTTAGGCCCGCAAAGTGACGCGCATTGGTATCATTGTTTAAGCCAACGTAAACCGCATCAGCGCCTTGCGCAATTGCCCTTTTTAACGAGGGTAAGTTTCCTGCTGGGCAAAGTAACTCCATACCCACTCCTGATTATTTAAACTAAGAAATAAATTATCAATAATGGTAAGCCAGCAAACCTAATAAGGTAATCTACTAATATGATTAGTCTCACTGATATTATGAAGCATAAAACTCCGCCATTTTTTACCCCGAAATGGCTAACTGCTATTACTCATCTCACGCCAACCGCAGGCATAAGTTGGCTGATAGAACAGCGAATAAACCTCATTTTTAAGACACAGATCAACGACGGTGAGCTCGACTTTTTAATTGATAAACAGTTATGCATTGACGTCGATAACCTGCCACTCAGCTTGCTTATTTCACTCAATGCAACCTCTAAACGGTTAACTATTTTCTCTATAAAACCGTGGTTACTCCCTAAAGAACACCTCAAATACGACGGAAAGTTAACAGGGAGTAGTGATACATTTTTAAGTTTGATGAGTGGAAAATACGACCCTGATACACTTTTTTTCTCACGTAAATTAGCAATCCAAGGCGACACAGAACTGTGCCTAACTGTTAAAAACTGGCTCGATACGCAAGACCCACAAGCAAGCTTGCCAGACTGGTTATTTAATCAGTTAACAGAGTATGTAGAGTCATTAAAATAAAAAGAAGGCAGCGAGTAGCTGCCTTCTTTTTACATTTAGGAGAGTTGTGCACAGAGCACACTAACGGCCATTAATCAGTTTAATATCGACCACTTACTTTGTGCCATTATTGCCGTGCAATTTTTTATACTGACTTAACTACCGACCATTTCTACAAGGTTATCTTCTCTATCGAGGACAACATACAACGCCGTGTTTTTACCACTTTGTACGTCTTTAATCATTGCCTTCATGCTACTTTCAATCAGGCTGACCTCTGTATTAGCACCAATACTGGTGACAAATAATAAATCCCATGCTTGGTTTATGTTATCTGCTTCGTGACAAAGCGCCGTATAGTCAGTTAACTCACTGGGCAGTTTATCAACACACATAACAGGCTCAATCACGCCTTTATTGACATCGTTAACTGAACTTTCAACATTTGCTTTTGTAAATAACAACAGTAGCTTAACGGGTTCAGCTTGATGGCGAGCCATGGATAATAATTCTTGAAACTTACTCATATTCTTTTCCTGCAACAATAGAAAAAGAGCCAAAAACCGAAGTTGATGGCTCTGGACAAGTGGAGATCGTTATGGATTATAAAATTCGCCGTCTTTTCTTAAGTAGAACCACCAATTAATAATCAAACATAGCGCATAAAATACCGCGAAACCAATCAGTGCTACCTCAGGTGTTGTCGCTTTAATTTGCTGACCAAATACCATTGGAATATAAAATGCACCGTATGCAGCCACTGCTGAAGTCCAACCTAATACAGGGCCTGCTTGTTCTTTAGGAAACACCATCGCAATCGTTCTAAAGGTTGAGCCATTACCAATCCCTGTTGCTCCAAATAGCACTAAGAATAAGATGAAAAATGGCATAAAGAACTCTTCAGGTGTAGGCGACTGATAAGCCTCTTTCATGTAATAGGCCGCACCTAACGACGAGCCAATCATTACCACAGAACACACCTGTGTTACTAACGCACCACCCCATTTATCAGCAATCCACCCACCTAGTGGACGAATTAATGCCCCAATAAATGGTGCCATCCACGCATACATGAGCGCACTTGGGCCATTTGGGTTTAAGGTACTATGGGTCATCACACCATCAACCATAATGTGTTGAAAACCAAAAATAACTTTGATTGCTAACGGAAATGCTGCCGCAAAACCAATAAATGAACCAAACGTCATGGTGTAAATCGTGCTCATTACCCAGGTATGTTTATTATTAAAGATTTGATATTGCTTAGTGAGGCTTTTACCAATCGCCCCCGGTATCATCTTCAGTAAAAATACGGTAATAGCAACAACCAGCACCAGTACCAACTCTTTCGGTACCCCAAAGCCAGAACCATTTGCTGATTCAGGAAGCATCAACCACAGACCAGCCGCCGCAGTGGCAAGACCAATCGTTAGCATCACAGAAATCATTGCAAATGCACTCAGAGGGCTGCCTAAGTTTGGTGACACTTCTGGCGTGCGAATGTTATTCATACCAAACCATGTTGCAAAGAACAGCGGTATTAAGAACAGTAGCCATAAAAAACCACCGTTTTGCAGCCAAGTTTCAGAACCGGCTGGAATTTTACCAATCAAACTTCCCGACGTGCTCACCAACGTAATTGGATCGCCGCCCAATGCACCAAACACCCCATATGTCATAAACAATGGAATCAAAATCTGCATCGTTGTCACACCAAAGTTACCTAACCCTGCATTGAGACCCAGCGCTAAACCTTGTTGTTTTTTTGGAAAGAAAAAGCTGATATTTGACATTGAAGAAGCAAAGTTACCCCCACCAATACCCGACAACAAAGCAAGTAACTGATATTGCCACAATGGTGTCGTTGGGTCTTGTAATGCCAAGCCGGTAAATAGAGCCGGAATTATGAGTAGCGATGTAGTGAAGAACAGCGTGTTTCTGCCACCACAAAAGCGAATGAAGAAACTACTGGGAATACGTAATGTAGCACCAGAAAGTCCAGCTATCGCCGTCAGCGTAAATAGCTCATCTGCGCTAAAACTAAACCCTGCATTCATCATCTGAACGGTCAAGATTCCCCAGTAAAGCCAAACAGCGAAGCCACAAAGTAAACTTGGGATCGAAATCCATAAATTCCTTTGCGCAATTTTTTTACCTTGGGAATTCCAGAAAGCTTCATTTTCCGGTTCCCACTTGTCTAGTTCAGCCATATGCTGCTCCATTTCGTTCTAATTGAACTTACTATGCGCACATAAAATCAACTCAACAATTCACATTGATGGGTAAGCCACACACAGCATAAACAGCAAACAACTACCACTTAGTGGGTATATTTAAGCGTAAGTAATTGTTTATCATTAAGTAATATAAGAAAGCTTAAGGTTATTAGGAGTAATAGGGAGGCTTTTTGGTGAATACTTTATTGATCCACGTTAAGATATTTTTAAACCGCCAGTCTTTCAGGCTAAAGCCAACAAAGAGTTAAAGTATGAATGCACTAACCAGCTCAATTTTATTAGTTGATGACCACCCATTGCTACGCAAAGGCCTACAACAGTTAATCGATTTAGAAGACGAACTCGTCGTCATCGGTGAGGCAGCAACAGGCAAAGAAGGGCTACAGTTAGCTATAGAGCATGATCCCGATCTCATTATTCTTGACCTTAATATGCAAGGAATGGATGGCTTAGAAACCCTTAAAGCCATGCGTGCCAGCGATGTTACATCGCGTATTATTATGCTAACGGTTTCTGATAACGATGAAGACGTGCTCACTGCAATCAGCTATGGCGCAGATGGTTACTTACTAAAAGACATGGATCCTGAAGAAATTCTCGAAAAAATAAAACAAGCGGCACTGGGTAAAATGGTGCTGAGTGAAAAGCTCACAGGGGTACTCGCCCAAGCGATCCGCAAACCTGATGTATCGCAAAAAGCGAACATCCTCAATTCACTCACTAGCCGTGAATTTGAAATCCTCAAGTTAATTGCGAAAGGGTTATCAAACAAGTTAATCGCACGAGAATTAGATATTTCTGATGGCACCGTTAAAGTGCACGTAAAACACCTGCTGAAAAAGCTAAACCTGCGCTCACGTGTTGAAGCTGCCGTGTGGATAATCAATCAGCAAAAAGGGGCTTAATAATGAATCAGTTTTCGAGTGAGCAGCCCCTGCTCTCTTTTCAACACGCTAGCGAAGCACTTTTATCAGACACGCCGTTATTAGTTAAAACAGAGACACTGCCTTTATCGGCTGCTCATCGTCGTATTCTTGCTGCACCGATTATCGCCGACATTAATGTGCCTAACGCAGATAACTCAGGAATGGATGGTTTTGCATTTCGTTTTAGTGACTTAAATGAACACACACATTTAAATATTATTGGCACTGCTTATGCCGGGCATCCATTCAACGGCGAATGGCAATCAGGTTGCTGCATACGCATCATGACAGGCGCACATATTCCGGCTGGTTTTGATACGGTGATTATGCAAGAACATGTCACGGTCTCCACTGAACAAACAATCACTTTAAACACTAAGCCTTGCTTTGCACAAAATGTACGTAAACAAGGTGAAGATATCAGTATCGGCAGCCAATTATTTGCATCAGGGCAACGTTTAACAGCCACAGATATCGGTATGCTTGCCTCGCTTGGTATTGCCTCTGTTAGCGTTTATAAGCCACTTAAAGTGGGGGTTATTTCTACGGGCGATGAACTTTTTGAACCCGGCACGCCACTTTCACAAGGTGGAATTTACGATACTAACCGTTACACGATTCAGGCTATTTTAACTAATTTAGGCTTTGCGGTGCAGGATTTTGGCATCATTGCTGACGACCCTGACGCGCTCAGGTTGGCTTTTGAAGAAGCACTTTCAAATACCGATATCATTATTACCTCGGGTGGTGTGTCGGTCGGTGATGCTGATCACACAAAAACAGTGCTCACAGAGCTTGGCCAAATGCAGTTTTGGAAAGTAGCAATAAAGCCAGGTAAACCATTCGCATACGGTCATTTTAAGCATTTAACACAAGACGGCCACAACAAGCGATTTATGGGATTACCGGGCAACCCGGTTTCAAGTGTTGTGACATTGCATCAACTCGCGATACCTGCGCTTCGTAAAATGGCTGGTGAAACAGTGCGTACACAGCCTCCCCTTAAGTTACCTTTAGCGTGTGATATTAGTAAAAAACAAGGTCGCGCTGAATTTATTCGTGCATCATTAGTTGTCGATAACACAGGAACCTATGTTGAGCCTTTAAAAGGACAAGGTTCTGGCATGCTCAGTACTTTTGCAAAAAGCCAAGGTTATTTATTGCTTGATGCTGAAAAAACTCAGTGGCAAAGTGGCGACTTAGTGCCCTTTATTCCTTTTGATTGTGCATTAAATTAGAAGCAAAGCAGTCAAATGCAAACACGTAAACCTGACCGCGTCACCGCCATGCAGCAATTAATCGAGCAGGTAAAAGTAGAACTTCCCTTATACGAACCTGATACCTTTTTTTGTGGCACCGATAACTCGTGTATCGGCTGCCCTAAAAAGCTAATGGAGTTGGTTGATACCGAACTATGCTACTGGGAACACCAACTGCAAATAGGCACAATCCCTAATTTTGACGATATTTCTCGATTCGCGAAGCTCTGCAAAAATGTAAAACGCGGTTTAGTAAGAAATAACTTAGTCGATAGTTAACCGTGTAATGCGTCCGCTTTACCTATTAAAAACCACGTTTCATCTAATTTAGGCTGTAGTTGATTAAATGATAAGCGCGTGATCCACACATGCAATGATGCGGGTTTATGCACACCGTCTTGTTCGCTGTTAGCGAGCCTTACTTTCACCAACATACCTTGCTCTTTTCCCATATTAACGGGGTAAAACGCCGTGATCCGCACTTTTAATTGGTTCACAAAACTACTCTCTGGTAGTGCTGTTTTTGATAAACCCAGACGATTTGCTTTCAGTATTAATGGCTGCAAACGCCCTATTTGATGCTCTGAATTATACGCAGCAAAGCAGCGCTGCCCGCCAACGTGATACTCCGTTAAGCCCAGGGCAGGAAAGTGAGCATGAACCTGTCCGTAAAACATAGAGGTAAATTGACTTCCCTGTATGTTCTCACTCGATTGGCTCTCTAGTAACTGCTGCTGATAACGCTCAACACCTTCATCCACAGGGAACATTTGCCACTGTGTACTATTGCTTATCGTATGCTGCAATAAGCAGCTATCAGCTAAAGCTAATACATCATCCAGTTGGTGACATGCTAACAAAGCAGCACCTTGCACTTTACAAAGGTAGTCTTTTATAACCCCTATACAGGCTTGCTTATTAATTTGATCGAGACCGGTAAGCACTTCATCTAATAATAATAATGGCGCTCCTTTTATCATCGCAAGCAAAAGCGCAACGCGCTGGCGCTGTCCACCACTTAATTGGTGAGCCCGATACACTAGTTTGTCGGTCAGCCCTAAGGGGTCGATTGCCCAACTTATATCAAATGGCTGCGCTTGTTGCTTAGCAACCAACTTTAATAAAGCGGCAATGCTTAGGTGGTCAAATAACAAAGGAGACTGTGTTACGTATGCGATGCGGCGCTTATGTGCTGGCATACCTAACTGCTGTTGCCCTGTTACTTTTAATCCGCCAAATGCAGGAGCAACACCCGCAATTGCATTAAACAAACTGCTTTTACCTGTACCACTTGGGGCTAATAACACCGTTATTTGCAAGGTCTTAAGCTGACAATCAAGTTGCTGAGTAACAGGCTCTGAACAATTAAGTTCAATATGCGCAACCACAGGCTTAGACGTACACTGTGGGTCTGAAATACCCATGCTGCTGTCGCTATTTAATGCCATCATCTGTTTAAACCTATTCAAAGCAAGCTGGTTGGTGTACTTACACGCTGCGTTTGCCTTTGCCACCATTGACATGCAAACACAACGGCAAATGAGAACACGAGCATCAGCCCTGCAAGCATATTTGCAGCCTGAAGATTAAAACTCTCAACATGATCAAATAACGCCAGTGACACAACTTGAGTTTCTCCTGGAATATTACCGCCAATCATTAAAATAACACCAAACTCCCCCACCGTATGGGCAAAGCTTAAAGTCGCAGCGGTATAAATAGCCGGTTTAATCATGGGGAGTACTAACCATAAAAACTGCTTCCATGGCTTAAAGCCCAATAAGGCAGCACTGCTGTATAAGTTATCAGGCAATTGTTCAAATGCACTTTGTAAGGGCCGAAAAGTAAAAGGTAAGCTGTAGATCATCGACGCCACTAAAATCCCCGAAAAGCTAAAGACTAACTGTATACCCAAGGTATTTTGCAGCCATAAACCGATACCTTGTTGCGGCGAAAATAACACTAAAAAGTAATACCCTAATACCGTAGGAGGCAAAACTAAAGGCAAGGTAATTAAGGTTTCGAGGAAGGGTTTTATGGCCCGTTTACTTCGCGCAAGCCAATATGCGCAGGGAATCGTTATTACTAACAACGCCAGCGTACTTAACGCAGCAAGTTTTAACGTAATAAAGATGGCTTGCAAGTCTCCCTCGCTCATAGTATTACCTATAGCCCATTGATTTTATTAACTGTTGTGCCTGTTCAGTTTGAACAAAATGATAAAACTGACGCGCAAACACTGAGTCTTTTACTAATAAAACATGCTGCTCAATTGGCTGATACCACTCACTGGGAATGGCGATAGCCGTGCCATTATGTGGTTGTTGCAGTAGGCTTTTTGCAATTAAACCTAACTCTGCATTTTGGCTTTCAACATATTGAAAAGCATGCAAAATAGATCCCCCCGTTACTGTTTTTTTCGGCTTGGTTTGTAAATGAGCCAATACCTCAACCGCAGCCTGTCCATAAGGTGCATAACGTGGATTCGCAATAGCTAAAGTAATATGGGGCAAACGTGTCATAACGCCTTCCAAACTGTCATAGCCCTCAGACGAATAAAACACCAATTCGCCAAGCGCATACACTGTGCTTTCAATGCCAAAACCATCGGTTTTTAGTTGTGTAGGTAATATTGCATCGGCTGAAAAAAATACGTCATAAGGGGCTCCATAACGAAGCTGTGTTGCGAGTGTGCCTGATGAGCCAGTCACCACTTTAACCTGTATATCGGTTTTAATCTGTGCTTTGAATACTGGCAGCAACTGATCCATTACAGCGACAAAGTTAGCCGAGCAAGCAATCGTTAGCGAAGAAGATGTGTCTTTATCATTAGCGCTTGCAGGCAATACACAGCAAAATAAAACCAGCACAGTCGCTATCGTGTATGTGGTTAGTTTATTTGTTAGCCACTGCATTGTCTCAACCCTACAGCCACTGGGCAGCCGCTATTTGATCTTTATGATTGGCACTCACCCAACGAGTCTGCTCCCCTTCAACGTGCTCTTTTTTCCAAAATGGCGCACGCGCTTTAAGTAAATCAATTAAATACTGTGCTGCTTCAAATGCGGCTTCGCGGTGGACACTCGACACTGCCACCAGCACAATTTGATCTGTTAAGCTTAATTTACCAACGCGGTGAATTAAGGTTACCTTTTCCAAAGGCCATAATGACAACGCTTGCTGCTCTAACTGGGTAAGGTATTTCTCTGTCATCGCCGGATAATGCTCTAGATATAAGCTATCGACTTGATGGCCTTGATTAATGTCGCGAACACGGCCTACAAACATAACCACGGCGCCCGACACCGAGTCGTCAGCTAACATGGATTGATACTCTTCGTTCATATCGAAATCATGTTCTTGTACACGGATCATCACTAACCTCCAGTGACAGGTGGAAACATAGCAACCTCATCGCCAGTGCCGACCGCAGCATTATCATCAACCAAAATTTGGTTTACGGCCACTAACACATCTTTATCGAGTAACCAGGTGTGCCAACGCTCATCTCGTTCAGCCAATGTTTGGCGTAACTGCCTAACCGACATACCTTGTGCATCTAGTTGCACCGAGTCACAGCCTAAACGTTCACGTAACTGTGCAAAAAAAAGTACCTTATTCATACATACTCCCCTTAATTAGCCAATATAGGTGCCGCGTCTGCCACCACTTTTATAGGTAACTCGCATGTTCTGTACTGTCATGCCTTGGTCAACCGCTTTACACATATCGATAATAGTGAGTGCTGCAATCGATACCGCAGCTAACGCTTCCATTTCAACCCCGGTTTGCCCAACTAACTTGCAATAACTTTGAATATCAACCGCACTGCCTTGGTTGTTAATAGAAAACTCAACCGCCACCTTACTTAACGCCAACGGATGACAAAGGGGGATCAAATCAGCTGTTTTTTTTGCTGCTTGAATTCCTGCAATACGTGCGACAGCTAATACATCGCCTTTGTCTAACTGATTTTGCTCAATAAGAGCGAGCGTTTCTGGCTGCATCACGACCGTTGCGCATGCACGCGCTTCTCGCACTGTTGCTGATTTATCTGCAACATCAACCATGCTTGCTTGACCACTTTTATCTATGTGGGTTAACTGCATTAATTCATCTCCCGAGAATGGCATTGTTCAACACGATGTGATTTAAGCTCTGCTACAAAATTACATGGCCCACACCGCGAATCGAGTTGCTGACATAAAATCTCATCCCAGGCGGTAGCACACGCATTTGGGCTACCCGGCATAGCAACAACAAGGGTTCTATTCGAAAGCCCTGCTAACGCTCTGGATTGCAGTGATGAGGTGCCAATTTGCGAACAAGACAAATGCCTGAATAACTCACCAAAACCGCTCACAGACACATCAAATAACACATCGATTGCCGAAGGCGTAATATCATCCGGTGTCAGTCCAGTGCCACCAGAAATCAGTACCACGTCAATATCGTCACTGGCTATCCATGTAGCGACTTCCGCGCGTACTTTATAAATATTGGCTTTATGTAATTGTCGATTAAGCACATGATGCCCACTGTCTATGACTTTTTGCTGCAACAAATCACCCGCAGTGTCTTGCTCAGGGCCTCGACTATTACTCACTGTTAAAATCGCTATGTTTAATGGTACAAAGCGGTTGCTTTTTACTCGCGCCATGCGTAATCCTTTTGATCAACCAAACAACGAGCCTGTGCCCATTGTTGTGGTGTATTAACGTTATATAGTTCACGACCCTCGCCATTTGACTCAAACAATTCAATGACGGCCGCTCCAAGCTCTTCAAGTAAACCACTGACAGAGCGCTGCCCATGCTCTAAACGTTGCTGGGCAATTAAACTCACGCGTTCAAGCCGATTGAGGTAACAAGGCAATACACTGTGTGCAAAGTAACAGGCACAATCTCGTCTGCGCCCTTGGTTGATAAGGGTGCGTAAACTTGTTTTAGATAGCAGCGGCATATCGATAGGAATAACAAGCGCATCATCATACTCAGCGTGATTCAAACAGGCATGAATACCCGCTACAGGTCCTTGCTGTACAAATTTATCAACGATAAAACCGCTGCTATTTCGACTCACAATGACCTCATCGCAGCCCGCGTCTTTAAGGCAAGCAATCGCGCGTGTTAATTGCGTTTGACCATTAATTTCAAGTAAAGCCTTATCTTGCCCCATGCGGCGAGAAAGCCCTCCAGCCAGAACAATACCCACTAACATACTAACCCCCTAACATAGCCAGTTGTTTGGTCAGCCCTGTTCGTCCCATTTGTAATTGATGGCCTTGCCATTTATGTTGAACACTGCTTAAAAGGTGAGTGGCTAAGCCTCTAACATCTTGATTATCTAACCAAGGC
Organism: Pseudoalteromonas sp. MBR-15; assembly: GCF_053628915.1. NCBI lineage: Bacteria > Pseudomonadati > Pseudomonadota > Gammaproteobacteria > Alteromonadales > Pseudoalteromonadaceae > Pseudoalteromonas > Pseudoalteromonas sp. MBR-15. Next base: position 101,919 of record NZ_JBRJHH010000013.1, on the reverse strand, counting down.
GTTAAGTCATCATTTGCTTCACCAAATAAACACAAATGCAATTTGCCTTCAGCAGAGACGCGTAAGCGGTTGCAGCTTGCACAAAATGCCTTACTGTAAGGCATGATCAAGCCAATTTGACCCGCATAGTGAGGGTGAAAAAATTCTTCGGCTGGGCCCGCATCCACCGCTTTGGGGGCTGCTCGCCAACCCGACTGTAAAAGCTGCTGTTTAAGTTGCTGACCTTGTACATGTTGGGCATTGAAATAAGCCCGGTTATCACCGGTTTGCATCAGTTCAATGAAACGAAATGTGACAGGCTTATCTTTAATATAATCAAGAAATTGCTGTAATTGGTTGGCATTGTATTGCTTGAGTAAAACCGCGTTTAATTTAACTTTTTTAACACCCAGCTCTAAGGCTTTATCAACACAGCTAAGTACTTCATGTAATGAGTCACTGCCGGTGATTTGCGAAAATGTATAAGGATTCAAGCTATCGGCGCTCAGGTTTAGGTTTGTTAAACCACTGGCCACTAAACGAGGAAGTTTTTCAAGTAAGCGATAGCCATTGGTTGTCATTGCAACGGTATCAATACCTTGGGTTTCACTGCATGCTGCGACGATATCGGCAAGATCTTTGCGCAAAGTGGGTTCGCCGCCAGTTAAGCGTATTTTTTTAGTACCCGCCATCGCAAAGGCGTTTACCAAGGTGCTAATTTTATCAACACTGAGGGTTTTCGGACGAGCATCACACACGTAGCCATCCGGTAAGCAGTAATTACATTTAAAATTACAGACTTCCGTTACTGACAAGCGTAAGTAATTATATTTTCTATCAAAATTATCTTGCAACATCACAGCCTTTCCAAGTCGGGAGGCAAACAAATTTCTTTATTTACCCGGTGGTCACCCACGGTACATTAACCATGCTAAAAACTAGTTTAGGTCGATGTACTTCAGCATCTTGGATACAGCTTAGAGAGTTTGCATTTGCATCACCATACAAAAGAATGGGCAGACAAACTACCCACAAATAAGTAATTTACAGCAACAAGCCCATTATCAATCATGCGCTTATACATTATAAAATCTTTAAATCACTGATACAGATCTTTACCGCCGACAGGCAAAAACGTCAGTTTTACTTGTGTCCCCTGCTCTTCTCGAGGTAATACCACTAACTCACCATTAAGGTGTTTGGCTCGCTCTTGCATAATAGCCATGCCGTAATGGTTTAATTTCTCTGCATTGTGGCTAATCCCTACGCCATCATCACTAATAGCAAGCTCTAATTGACCATCATCAAGTTGCTTTAAGGTGATCCACGCATTGTTCGCCTGTGAATGGTGCACGGTGTTTTGGCTTGCCTCTCGTGCAATTTGTAAAATATGAATTTCTTCCATTGGAGATAAAGGCACTTGCTTAACGGCAAACTCTAAATGAAACGAAATGCTGCTTTGCGAGGCTAACTGATCAATGGTTTTATTCAGCGATGCCTCTAACCCCTCTTCCACCATTTTTAAACGAAAAGTGGTTAATAGTTCACGTAATTGCCGATATGCAGAATCTAACCCCATTTTAAGTTCATCAATAATCGGCTGCTGCATATCATATTGCTGCTTATTCTGCGTTTTCGACAAGCGCGTCACTTGAATCTTCAAATACGATAATGCTTGTGCTAAAGAGTCATGTAACTCACGCGCAATCACCGTACGCTCATGGAGTAACGCGATACGACGGTCTTGATTATGCTGCTCGTCAAGGTTAAGCGACAAGGCAACCTGGTCGGTCACCGACTGAACAAGCTGTAACTGCCAAGAATCTTCGGCAAAGCATTTGCCTCCACGCACAACAATCACACCGTAATGGTTATCCCCATACACTAATGGAAAGCGTGTTACGGTGCTGTCATCAATTGATACAAATGCAGCGCTCCCAATACAGTTATCACAACTTTGAGCGCGGCATGCTCCCTTGTCATCGTGTGTTGGTTTTATTTGTACATACGGCTGGTCGCCACCCGATGTCATTAAGCATAACTCAATGTCATTAACGCCAATGAGTTGCGACAACTCATCAAACGTTTGCTGTAAGTCATGCTTTTTTTCTCTGGTTTCCAGTAGCAAACGGGCTGTTTTAAACAAAAACGCAAGGGTCTGATTATTTAACTCAAGCTTTTCAGTTTGCTGCTTTACGCGTAATTCAAGTTGGCCATACATTGATGCTATCGCCTCGCAGGTATGGTTCAAGGTGGCTCCCATTAACGCCAGTTCGTCATCGCCCTGTAAATCAACATGATGCGTAAAATTTCCTTTCCCGATAGCGTAGGCAGCGTGAGTCAGTTCAGCCAAAGGCTTTTCAACCCTTAAACTGATTAAATGCAAGGTAAACATGCCCACCAATAAGGTAATAAACAACGCGCCAACTTGAATAGTGCGCAGTAATCTAATTTTGCTTTCAGCATCTATTTGCACCGCATAAACAAATGCATCAGCATTTTGAGCGAGTGTTTTTACGTAGAGATTAAATTGAGCCTTATCTTCTATCGGTAGGTTAAGCAGTGCGGGCTTTAAGAATGATTGCCAATGAACAATGGTTTGCTGCCACAACACATTTAACTGTTCATCATTTTGTAGCTTCTGAAAAATGGGGTTTCTTAGTTTTTCTTCAAATATTGCAATGCGTTTATCTATTTCTTGTTTGTTTCCTTCAAGGCCGTACATTCCCAGCTGATACGACTCCATTCTCAGCGAGCCACTCAAATTAATTGCGCGAGCATCTAAGTCGGCTAATTCTGTGATCCAATACGATGCAAACAAGGTCGTAATGGCCAGACTAATAATCCCGACCAATGACCCTTTGATATACACCATGACCGAGCCATTAAATCGATTTTTTAGTTCATTTAACCGAATACCCACAATAATTACCCACCTTTTCTATGTTACGAAACCATAACGCTTGTATGTTATCAACACCAGTATTTTCACCCTAATAGCCCCACATTTACACTACCTCTTTGTAGGTATTCTCATAATATTCATAGCCTTACCCCCCATTGAGATATTGATCCTCATCAAGTTACTGTAGCGGTGAAACACTATATTTGATTTGCAATGTAGCTTTCTGCCGCTTCAAGGTGCCTAGTGATTGAGCGCTAAAGTTGAGCAGGATAGGAGAATAAGTAAATGAGCCATTTGTTGAATAAAATGCGCTTTTTCAAGACTAACAAGCAAAGCTTTGCGGGTAGTCACGGTGTAACAACTGATGAAAATCGCGATTGGGAAGACGGCTATCGTCGTCGCTGGCAGCATGACAAAATTGTACGCTCTACACATGGTGTAAACTGTACAGGTTCATGCAGTTGGAAAATTTATGTAAAAGATGGGCTAGTTACCTGGGAAACTCAGCAAACAGACTACCCTCGTACACGTCCTGACTTACCAAATCATGAACCTCGTGGTTGTCCTCGTGGAGCAAGCTACTCGTGGTATATTTACAGTGCCAACCGCTTAAAATACCCTAAAGTTCGTCAAGCATTATTAAAACTGTGGCGCGAAGCTAAGCAAGTACATAGTGATCCAGTTAAAGCATGGGAATCGATTGTTACTGACCCTGCCAAAACGAAAAGCTACAAATCAAAACGTGGTTTAGGTGGCTTGATCCGTGCTAAATGGGATGAAGTGAACGAGATCATCGCGGCTTCTAATGTTTACACCGCAAAAACGTACGGCCCCGACCGTATCATGGGATTCTCACCTATTCCTGCAATGAGCATGGTTAGCTACGCGGCTGGTTCGCGTTATTTATCACTGATTGGTGGTAACTGCTTAAGCTTCTATGACTGGTATTGTGATTTACCACCTGCATCGCCACAAATTTGGGGTGAACAAACAGACGTTCCAGAATCAGCTGATTGGTATAACTCAAATTATATCATTGCTTGGGGCTCAAATGTTCCACAAACACGTACTCCTGATGCTCACTTCTTCACTGAAGTACGCTACAAAGGCACCAAAACGGTTGTTATTACTTCTGACTACTCTGAATGCTCTAAATTATCAGATATTTGGTTATCGCCAAAACAAGGTACCGATGCTGCTCTGGCAATGGCCTTTGGACATGTAATTCTAAAAGAATTCCACATTGAAAAACCAAGTAGTTATTTTACCGACTACGTTCGCCGCTACACCGATATGCCTATGCTTGTCGTGTTGGATAAAACCGACCAAGGCTACACACAAGGTGCCTTCTTACGTGCAGCAGACTTGGCTGATAACTTAGGCCAAGACAACAACCCGAAATGGAAAACCATTGGTCTTGATGAAACAAGCAATGAACTTGTCTCACCAACGGGGGCTATTGGCTATCGTTGGGGTGAAAAAGGCAAGTGGAATATTGAGCAACGTGAAGGAACAAACGGCAGCGATATCAAGTTAGCGCTCAGCTTAAAAGATCACTCAGATAAAGTTGAATCAGTATTATTCCCTTACTTTGGTGGCCAAGCACATGAACTTGGTTACTTCCAACATACTGAACATGACGATATTCAAGTTCGTAAAGTCCCTGTTAAAGCAATTACCCTCAAAGATGGTAGCGAAGCACTCGTTGCCACCGTATTTGACTTAATGATTGCGCATTACGGCGTTGACAACGGCTTGGACGACCCTGCGGTTGCAAAATCATATGAAGACAATGTGCCGTATACACCGGCATGGCAAGAAAAAATCACCGGTGTTAACGCGGCTCACGTAATCCAAGTAGCGCGTGAGTTTGCCGATAACGCAGACAAAACTCGTGGCCGCAGCATGGTCATCGTGGGTGCTGGACTTAACCACTGGTATAACATGGATATGAACTACCGTGGCTTAATCAACATGCTGATGATGTGTGGCTGTGTGGGTCAATCAGGTGGTGGCTGGGCTCACTATGTAGGCCAAGAAAAGTTACGTCCACAATGTGGCTGGTTACCGCTTGCGTTTGGTTTGGATTGGCAACGTCCACCGCGTCAAATGAACGGGACGTCTTTCTTCTATAACCATTCTGATCAATGGCGTTATGAAAAACTTGAAATGACCGAAGTGCTGTCTCCTTTAGCAAATAAAGAGAACTGGACTGGCTCAATCATTGATTACAATACACGTGCAGAACGCATGGGCTGGTTACCTTCTGCCCCTCAACTTGGCATGAACCCACTGCAACTGTGTAAAGATGCAGAAAAAGCAGGACTATCAGCTAAAGATTATGCAGTGCAACAACTTAAATCAGGTGATTTAGACTTTGCATGTGAAGACCCTGATAACCCTAAAAACTTCCCGCGTAACATGTTTATTTGGCGCTCTAATTTACTGGGTTCATCGGGTAAAGGTCACGAATACATGCTGCGTCATTTCCTCGGTACTAAGCATGGCTTGCAAGGTAAAGATCTTGGCGAAAGCGGAGATAAAAAACCTGAAGACGTTGTCTGGCATGATGATGCACCAGAGGGCAAAGTTGATTTATGGGTCACACTTGATTTCCGTATGTCAACGACCTGTTTGTATTCCGATATCGTGTTACCAACCGCAACTTGGTACGAAAAAGATGATATGAATACATCCGACATGCACCCATTCATTCACCCACTTTCAAAAGCGGTTGATCCAGTGTGGGAATCACGTTCGGATTGGGATATTTTCAAAGGCATTGCGAAAAAATTCTCTGACTTATGTGAAGGTCACTTAGGCGTTGAGAAAGATTTAGTAACATCGCCACTCATGCACGACACGCCAAGCGAGTTAGCCCAGCCAGACGGCATTAGTATGTGGTGGAAAGGCGAATGCGATCTGATCCCTGGTGTCACAGCACCCAATATGATCGAAGTTGAGCGTGACTACCCTAATACCTACAACCGCTTTACCTCTCTTGGGCCACTGCTCGAGAAACTCGGTAATGGGGGTAAAGGTATTAATTGGAATACAGACCAAGAAGTGAAGTTTTTAGGTGAGTTGAATTACACGCACACCAGCGAAGGCCCACAAAAAGGTCGTCCAAAAATAGACACCGCTATTGATGCAGCTGAAGTCATTTTAAGTCTTGCTCCTGAAACCAATGGTCATGTTGCTGTTAAAGCGTGGCAAGCATTGGGTGAGTTCACGGGTCGCGACCATACACACTTAGCAACCCCTAAAGAAGATGAAAAAATTCGCTTCAGAGATATTCAAGCACAACCACGTAAAATCATCAGCTCACCAACATGGTCAGGGCTTGAAGATGAGCATGTGTCTTACAACGCAGGCTATACCAATGTGCATGAACTGATCCCTTGGCGTACCGTTACCGGCCGTCAACAATTTTACCAAGATCACCAATGGATGCGTGATTTCGGTGAAACCATGGTGTCGTACAAACCACCTGTAAACTTAAAAACAACTCAACCATTATTAGATAAAAAACCTAATGGTAATAAAGAGTTAGTTTTAAACTGGATTACGCCACACCAAAAATGGGGTATTCACTCAACCTACTCAGACAACCTACTTATGCTGACATTAAGCCGTGGTGGTCCGATTGTTTGGATCAGTGAAACGGATGCCACAGAAGGGGGTATTAAAGATAACGATTGGATCGAAATCTTCAATGTTAATGGTGCCATTGCAGCACGTGCCGTCGTATCACAGCGTGTACCACAAGGTATGAGCATGATGTACCACGCACAAGAGCGCATTGTAAACACACCAGGCTCTGAGATATCAGGAACTCGAGGCGGTATTCATAACTCAGTTACCCGCGCCATCATGAAACCAACCCATATGATTGGGGGTTATGCACAGCAATCATACGGCTTTAACTACTACGGTACTGTGGGCTGTAATCGTGATGAGTTTGTAATTGTCCGTAAGATGGACAAGGTTGATTGGCTAGATAACGAGTAACCGAGGATAAAATTATGAAAGTACGTGCACAAATTGGCATGGTCCTAAATTTAGATAAATGCATCGGTTGCCATACCTGTTCAATCACTTGTAAGAATGTATGGACTAGCCGAGAAGGTGTTGAATACGCTTGGTTTAACAACGTAGAGACCAAACCGGGTATTGGTTATCCGAAAGAATGGGAAAACCAGAGCAAATGGAATGGTGGCTGGAAACGCAACAGTAAAGGCGTATTAGAGCCCAAACAAGGTAATAAACGCCGTTTACTAGCTAATATTTTTGCTAATCCAGATTTGCCCGAAATTGATGATTACTACGAGCCGTTTGATTTTGATTATCAACATCTGCATAACGCACCTGATAGCAAGCACCAACCGGTTGCTCGCCCTCGCTCGTTAATTACGGGTCAGCGTATGGAGAAAATCAACTGGGGACCTAACTGGGAAGAGATTCTCGGGACTGAATTCTCAGAGCGTAAAAAAGATAAAAACTTTGACGACGTAGTACAAAAAGACATTTACGGGCAATTTGAAAAAACCTTCATGATGTATTTGCCACGCCTGTGTGAGCACTGCATCAACCCAGCCTGTGTTGCTAGCTGCCCTTCTGGTGCGATTTATAAACGTGAAGAAGATGGCATTGTCTTAATTGACCAAGACAAATGCCGTGGCTGGCGGATGTGTGTATCAGGTTGTCCGTATAAGAAAATTTACTACAACTGGAAATCGGGTAAATCAGAGAAATGTATTTTCTGTTTCCCTCGAATCGAAGCAGGTCAACCCACCGTGTGTGCTGAAACCTGTGTAGGTCGAATTCGTTACTTAGGCGTCTTACTTTATGATGCAGACCGCATAGAAGAAGTTGCAAGTGTACCGAATGAGCAAGACTTATACCCTGCACAGCTTAGTATGTTCTTAGATCCGAACGATCCTGAGGTCATTGAAGCAGCACGCAAAGAAGGGATCCCTGAAAATTGGTTAGAGTCAGCACGCCAATCTCCTGTCTATAAAATGGCAATGGACTGGAAAGTAGCACTGCCTCTGCACCCTGAATACAGAACCTTGCCAATGGTTTGGTATATTCCACCATTGTCGCCGATTCAATCAGCGACAGAGGCAGGTCATGTTGGCATGAATGGCGTTATTCCTGACTTGAAGTCATTACGTATCCCCATGCGCTACCTTGCTAACTTACTTACCGCAGGTGATGAGAAGCCCGTTGTACGAGCACTTGAACGCATGATTGCTATGCGCGCTTTCAAACGTTCGCAACAAGTCGATGGCGTTGAAGATCTCGAAGTACTTCAGCAAGTTGGACTAAGCGCTGACCAAGTTGAGCAAATGTATCGTTATATGGCGATTGCCAATTACGAAGACCGCTTTGTGATACCCACCAGTCATAAATCGTATGCTGAAGATGCCTACGATATGAAAAATGGCTGTGGTTTCAGCTTTGGTAATGGCTGTAGTGATGGTAACAACGGCGTAAATTTATTTGGTGCCAAAAAAGCCACCGTGAAACAAATTATCCCCGTTGAGATCAAGGAGTAAGTTATGCAAGTTTTAAGTGTATTTTCTCATTTACTTGATTACCCAACTGCTGAGCTTGTAGAAGCGAAAGATGAGCTAATTAGCACGCTTAAGCAAAGTTCACTAACAGAGCAAAATCAACGTGCTGTCTGTGATTTTATCACCACACAATGCGAAAAAGACATACTCGACTGGCAAGCCGAGTATGACGGATTGTTTGAACGTGGACGCGCGCTTGGTCTGTGGCTTTTTGAACATGTTCACGGCGAAAGCCGTGACCGTGGTCAAGCTATGGTCGACTTAGTCGAGCAATATAAACAGGCAGGTTTAGAGTTAAGTCAAAATGAACTACCTGACTACATTCCCCTGTTTTTAGAGTTCTTAGCAACCCAAGGTGAGGAGAATGCTCAGTCTTGGTTAGTTGAAGTTGATCATATTTTTGGTCTGCTATTGTGCCGACTCGAAAAACGAGAGAGTAACTACTCATTACTGTTTTTAAGCTTGCTAGAGCTTGCACAGAGTGACCTAGACCTCGAGGTATTACGCAAGCAAATCAACGGTGAAAAGCGCGACGATACGAAACAAGCAATTGACAAAGAATGGGAAGAAGAAGCCATTACTTTTGGTGCACAAGATGCAACTAACTGCCCAAGTTCAGTCAATCGCCCTGACGAAACTCAGCGCAAAGATCAATATGTTCCAGTTAGCTGGACTGACTTTAATCAAGAAGCCAGTTAAGGAGTTCATCATGAGTTATTTAAACACCTTTTTCTTTGGGATTTACCCCTATATCGCCTTAGCCGTGTTTGTTATTGGCTCGGTAATACGTTACGACCGAGAGCAGTACACATGGAAAACAGGCTCAAGCCAACTACTTGAAAGCAAAAAACTCAAGCAAGGCAGCCGCGCATTTCATATTGGTATCATTATGGTATTGCTCGGCCACTTTGTAGGCTTACTCACACCAGCAGAAGTATGGCATGTGTTTGGTATTGAAGCGGGTCACAAGCAACTGATTGCCATGACGTTAGGCGGTGTGTTTGGTTTGATTTGTTTTTACGGTCTAACCATTTTAATCAAACGCCGCTTATATGAACCGCGCATTAGAGCCACCAGCAGTAATATGGATATTGCAATTTTACTGCTGTTATACGTGCAGTTAATTTTAGGTTTATTGTCAATTTTTGTCTCAGCAGGTCATTTAGATGGTGCAGAAATGCTACTCCTAATGAGCTGGGCACAAAACATTGTGACCTTTGATTTAACCGAAGCAACCGCAGCAATTACACAAGTACATTGGATTTATAAGCTACATGTTGCACTAGGTATGACGTTATTTGTGGTATTCCCATTTAGTCGCTTAGTTCATATTGCCAGCGTACCGGTACAATATTTAGGCCGAAACTACCAAGTGGTTCGTAGCAAATCTTAACCTATCATGCCCTGTTTCGACAGGGCATTCCCCCTCGAGGTCGATATGATTAACGTTAATCAACACACTATTAGCGAAACACAAATTCTTAATGAAATGCAGTATCACCCAGCCGACGATCATCGCGCTGCGATGGTAGAGGCGGCACAGAGTTTGATCATTGGCGAATTGTTACAACAACGCGCACAAGCGCTAAATATCAATCTAGATACGCACGCTTCAGACACCGACGAGCAACGCCAAAATAAATTGCTCGAAAAACTTATCGCTGCAGAAGTGCAACTGCCCCGTGCCAGCGCGACTGAGTGCGAACATTATTATCAACAAAACAAACCCAAGTTCACCACACCTCCCCTCATTGCAGCAAAACATATTTTACTTGCAGCACCGAGTAGTGATGAAAAAGCGCGTAGTCATGCGCTGAACCAAGCCGAAAACCTGCTTAACGCACTCTCGCAAGGCGCTTCTTTTAGTGAGCTTGCACAGCAATATTCAAAATGTGATTCGGCTCAGTTAGGAGGCCAACTTGGTCAAATAACAAAAGGGCAAACCGTCAGCGAGTTTGAACGTCAAGTATTCAGTGCTGATGTTGGCTTAATTGCTCACCCTATTGAAACCCGTTTTGGTTATCACCTTGTTTATGTTGATCATAAAGAGCCTGGGCTGCAACTGCCTTTTGAAGCCGTGGAGTCACGTATTGAGGACTACCTGAATAAAAAAGTAGAGCGCAAAGCCATCGCGCAATATATCCAACTATTAATTGCTGACGCCGATATTGAAGGCTTCGACTTTAATGTCAGCAGCAGTCCGCTTGTACAATAAAATAAAGGAAAACACATGAGTTGTTGTGGAGCCTGTGGTGGGCAAGAGAATACAAAACCAACCGATCAAGACAATACGCCAAGTGAGCAAGCTATGGCGGATACCGCAAAGCACAAAGATGAGGGGCAAGCAGTCCCTGACAATGAAGACGAGTAATCTCACTGAAACTTGAGCACAACGCGTCAAATAAAGTACACTGTAGAATACAGTAAAGGCTTGTTGGAGTATTCGCTCCTACAAGCCTATTTATTTTCAATAGAGACAGATCATGGCGCAAACTCGCGGAAATTTATTTATCTTATCGGCCCCTTCAGGCGCAGGTAAATCAAGCTTAATTAGTGCATTACTAAACAAACACAGCGATATGAAAGTATCGGTTTCACACACAACTCGTTCACCTCGCCCAGGTGAAGAAAACGGTGTGCATTATCATTTTGTGTCGGTTGAGGAATTTAAAGCACTGATTGAAAAGAATGATTTCTTTGAATGGGCGCAAGTGTTCGATAATTACTACGGCACTTCAAAGCAAGCAATTGAGACTCAGCTTGCAGAAGGCATTGATGTATTTTTAGATATTGACTGGCAAGGTGCACAGCAAATTCGTAAATTAGTCGAAGATGTTGAAACCATTTTTATTTTGCCCCCCTCAAAAGAAGAGCTTGAGTCACGCTTAACGAACCGCGGCCAAGATTCGAGTGAGGTTATTGCAGGAAGAATGGCCAAAGCCCAGTCTGAAACCTCTCATTACAATGAATATGATTACGTTGTAGTAAATGACGACTTTGATACCGCCTTGGCTGAAATCGAAACAATTGTTATGGCAAAACGTTTATCACTCAAGAGCCAAGCACAGCGCCATCAAACGCTTTTAGATAATTTATTAAAGTAAGACACGCGTTAATTAACGAATAGAGATAAAAATTAACCACTAGCTATTGGCGAATCTGACTTGGTGCAGTAAACTACGCCTTTGCTTAAGAATTTATTTGGAGTGCTAAGATGGCTCGCGTAACTGTTGAAGATGCAGTAGATGCAATTGGTAATCGTTTTGACTTAATTTTAGTTGCGGCTCGTCGTGCCCGCCAAATCGCGGTAGGTGGAAAAGATCCACTTGTTGACGCAGAAAATGACAAGCCGACAGTCATTGCTTTACGTGAAATTGAGAAAGGGTTAGTAAATAGCTCATCAATGGACTTAATTGATCGTGAAGAACAACAACACCAAGAAGCAGCAGAAATGGCTGCAGTGGCTGCTATCGTAGGTGGCAACCAATAATCAAGCTCCCCGCTTTGATTTCGCTAAACGGCTAGTATTTCAGCACTAGCCGTTGGCAAGCCCTTCTTTTCATCGTATATTCTATTCATACCGTTACCGATTTACTTCATTTGCGCATTGGAGTGTGACTTTGTATCTTTTTGAAGGTCTAAAAAAGAAAATATCCGAATATTTGTCTCCCGCCGATATCGAGCTGGTGCAAAAAGCTTACGTGGTTGCTCGTGAAGCCCACGAGGGTCAAACACGTTCAAGTGGCGAGCCCTACATTACTCACCCTGTCGAAGTGACACAAATTCTTGCTGGCATGCATCTCGATCACGAAACTTTAATGGCAGCATTAATGCATGACGTGATTGAAGACACCGACTTTAGCCAACAAGATTTAGCTGAGATTTTTGGCGATACGGTTGCCGAATTAGTTGAAGGCGTTAGTAAACTCGATAAGCTGAGCTTTAAAGACAAAAAAGAATTCCAAGCGGAAAACTACCGTAAAATGATCATGGCAATGACACAAGACATTCGCGTGATCTTAATTAAGCTGGCAGACAGAACGCACAATATGCGCACACTCGGCGCACTTCGTCCCGACAAGCGTCGTCGTATTGCCCGCGAAACACTCGAAATTTATGCGCCAATTGCAAATCGTTTAGGTATTCACGACATTAAAAATGAGCTGGAAGATTTAGGCTTTCAGGCACTCTATCCTATGCGTCATCGCGCTTTGAAATCTGAAGTGATCAAAGCCCGCGGTAATCGAAAAGAAGTCATCAGTAACATTAAAAGTGAAATCGAAGCACGCCTTGAAGAGGCTGGTATCGACGCCACGATTTCTGGGCGTGAGAAACACCTCTACAGCATCTATAAAAAAATGCTGAACAAAGAGCTCTCTTTTAACGAAGTCATGGATATTTACGCGTTTCGTATCAATGTAGATAACATGGATACCTGTTATCGCGTTTTAGGTGTTGCGCACAACTTGTATAAGCCAATTGAAACGCGCTTTAAAGATTACATTGCGGTGCCAAAAACCAATGGTTATCAATCATTGCATACATCATTAGTGGGCCCACATGGCATTCCGGTCGAAATTCAAATTCGTACCCACGATATGGATCATATGGCCGACAAAGGGGTTGCCGCTCATTGGATGTATAAAAAAGCAGGTGATAGCGCAGGTCACACCGCACAACAGCGTGCACGCCAATGGATGCAAAGCTTACTTGAGCTACAACAAAGTGCTGGGTCATCGTTTGAGTTCGTTGAAAACGTTAAAACCGAGCTATTCCCTGAAGAGATTTATGTTTTCACGCCAGATGGTCGTATTGTTGAACTGCCCATGGGGGCAACCGCCGTTGACTTTGCCTATGCAGTGCATACCGATGTAGGTAACACCTGCGTTGGGGCACGTGTAAACCGCAAACCGCATCCACTGAGTAAAGCGCTTGATACGGGTCAAACCGTCGAAGTTATTACCAGTTCTGGCGCACACCCTAACGCCACGTGGCTCAACTTTGTGGTAACAGGTAAAGCCCGCTTAGGGATTCGTAACTACCTTAAAAGCCAACAGCACGAAGAAGCCTTGTTACTAGGGCGTCGCTTACTCGACTCAGCCCTTGGTGAGCAAAAACTGGATGACATTCCAGATGAAAATATTCGCCGCGTGCTTCAAGAACATGAACTGAATACCGTATTAGAGCTGTTGGTCGAAATAGGCTCTGGTAACTTAATGAGCGTCTTAATTGCCAAGCGCCTAATGCAAGTAGAGGCCGACGACCTTAATGCGCTTGCCAGAAAAGCCAAAGCGACCATTATCGGCACCGAAGGTATGCTCGTTAATTACTCTAAGTGCTGCCGTCCCGTTCCTGGAGATGCCATCACCGCTCATATCAGCCAAGGTAAAGGCTTAACGGTTCACCGCCAAGAATGTAAGAATATTCGCGGCTGGGAGAATGAACGTTCGAAATACTTGGTTGTAAAATGGGACGATAATCCCGAGAAAGAATACATTGCCGCCCTTCGTATTGAAATTATCAATCATCAAGGGGCACTAGCTAAGCTCACCAATGTCATCGCCTCAACCCAAGCAAACATTGTCGAGATAGCCACCGACGAAAAAGAAAGTAATCTATACATGATAGACTTAGGCATTACCGTGAAGAACCGTGTTCACGTTGCCAATATTATGCGTCGCATTCGTGTGATGCCAGATGTACAAAAAGTCTACCGTAAAAAGTAACAAGGATAATCATGAACAAATCTTTTATTTCTACTGACAATGCACCCGCAGCAATCGGCACTTACAGCCAGGCTGTTAAAGTAGGTACCGCTGTTTACTTATCAGGTCAAATTCCTCTTGTACCAGAAACAATGGACGTTATTTCTGAAGACTTTACAGAGCAAACACATCAAGTATTTAAAAACCTAACGGCTGTTTGCCAAGCCGCGGGTGGTCAAATTCAAGACATGGTTAAAGTCAATATTTTCCTGACTGACCTATCAAACTTTGCAATTGTTAATGAAGTGATGAGCCAGTACTTTAAACAACCTTATCCAGCTCGCGCTGCAATTGGCGTGCGTGCACTACCTAAAGGCGTGCAAGTTGAAATTGACGGTATTATGGAATTACCTTCAACGAACTAATACACACAGTGCCAGCAACCCCCTTGCTGGCACTTTTTTAGACAAAGTTACTATTTTCCTCAGCCGAAGTTCTTGACTCACAAACCATTCTCTAGCAATCTGTGTAGTAATAATAATTAGAAACCTTTAACTATTGTAGTACAAAAGGATCCCCCACGTGTTTAAGCTGGCTCATAATGGAAACGTCTTATTAGATGTTCACGAACACTCACCACCCAGTGCTGCGTTTATTATCGAAGCATTAGAAAAGTCATCCTTCTGCGAATGCAGAGTGGATCATGATGCGATCAATAACTTTTTTAAAAATAAATCTACTGAACGTATGCTCGTTGTAGCTTCAAAGCATGATGCAAGCCTTGAGGTATCATTAAGTGATGACAAAATGCTGGCCACTGGTGAGTTGACTATCGCTGAAGGCGGCAAAGCCCTAACCCTTGAAAACGCGAAAAAAGAACTCATTAAAGCCGGCGTAGCACGGGGTTATAAACAAGCATTTTTAGAACAGTTATTGCAAAAACAGTTTGAGCTACCCGCAGGCACTAAAACCAAAGGCGTATTAGCAAAAGGCCGCTTGCCCATTGATGGCCAGCCCTCAAAACTAGTGCCGCAAGTAGAAACGTTAAAAGACCGTTTAAAACAGCCCAAACTACGCGAAGATGGCACCGCCGACATGCGTGACTTTGGTAAGTTAGCCAGCGTAGAGCCGGGTGTACTGCTTATAAAACAAGTGCCTGCCACTCCCGGTAAAGAAGGGTTTACCGTCACCGGTGATGTGCTGCCAGCTAAAGCTGGTGAGAGCCATGCCTTAGTTGCAGGTGAAGGCACTGAGATTTCAAAAAACAATCCTCTGGAGCTGATTTCAGTGATCGCAGGGGTGCCTGTTGATATTGCCAATGGCATGCGTGTAGACGACATTTTTACGATTGCTGATGTTAACGTTAAAAGTGGCCATGTTGATTTTGAAGGCAGTGTCATCGTAACCCATAACGTTGAACCCGGCATGCGCATAAATGCGAAAGGCGACATTACCGTCATGGGAACCGTTGAGTCAGGTCACTTAACAGCGGCAGGCGATATCACCATTAAACAAGGTGTAATAGGCCACCAGCTCGATGATAAAAGCTTATCTTGTCATATTGTTTGCCAAGGCGACATTCACCTATCTCATGGTCAATACAGCTACCTTGAAGGCAATAACATTATCATTGACCGCCAATCAAGCCATTGTGTGATGAAAGCCGCTAAGTTGCTGCAGTTAGGCAAAGAAGACAACCCTCAAGGTAAGTTATTTGGGGGCACTATTTTAGATGCACAAATGGTGATAGCAGGTGAAATTGGCAATGAATCAGGTGCCAAAATGGTTATTAACCTCGCGGCCTCTGGCGCCCAAGTCACCGCACAAACCGATCAGTGTTTAAAAGACCTAGCACAAACCGACTCACAGCTAGATAACTTGCAAGAAGCCATTGAAAAAGCCGACCAAGTCAAAGACGCTGAAAAGAAAAAGCTGTTATTGGCTAAGATAGGCGCTACACAAATGCATTACTGTGAACAAGCAGAGCAACTCGAGAAAAAGCTCTCAAACTTAGAGCTTCATTTACATGAACTGCTTGAAGGCGCACAACTCGTCGTTAATAAAACATTGCACTCGGGAGTTGAGATCCATATTTTCGATAAAGTGTTACTCACTAACCGCCAATACCCACCTTGTAAAGTCAAACTCGAAGAAAGCAAAATTGAAGTAGAGTTTAAAACAAGTTAAAAAAAAGAGGCTTAAAGCCTCTTTTTACCAGGGTCATTAATCTTTAAACTAAAGAATTCCTTCAACTTGCTGCTTTAACTGCTCAGGCCACACGCCGACCTGCACTTGCCCGATATGGTGCTTTTGTAATAGCAGCATCGCTAAACGAGACTGACCAATACCACCACCAATCGTTTGCGGGAACTTTTTCGCTAATAACGCTTTATGCCAATCAAATTCAAGACGCGCTTGGTCGCCCGTAATCGCCAGTTGTGTAGCCAATGCATCAGGACTTACACGAATTCCCATCGACGAAATTTCAAACGCATCTTCAAGTACTGGGTTCCACACTAGAATATCGCCATTTAAACCAGCAAACTTGCTGCAGGTTTGCGTCGACCAATCGTCGTAATCTGGCGCACGCACATCATGAATTTTACCATCTGCAAGCGCTCCCCCAATACCAATTAAAAATACCGCGCCGTATTCCTGCGCAATCGCTTTTTCACGCTGTTTCGCAGTGAAATCAGGGTACATTTGGCGTAATTGTTCACTGTGAACAAAGGTAATTTTTTCAGGTAAAAATGGGGGGATATCAAACTCACTTGCAACATAACGTTCAGTCGCTTTTATCGCTTGATAAAGTAACGTCACTGTTTCTTTAAGTTTATCTAAAGTACGTTCAGTGCTTTCGCAAATCACTTTTTCCCAGTCCCATTGGTCAACATACACTGAATGAATCGGGCTTAATGACTCTTCGTCTGGGCGTAATGCTTTCATGTGAGTATAAAGCCCTTCACCGACAGAGAAACCATACTCAGCAAGCGTTTTACGCTTCCATTTAGCGAGTGAATGCACCACTTCAAACTGGCTACCAGGAATCGTTTTCACCGCCACCGATACAGCATTTTCAGTTCCACTCAAGTTATCTTGAATGCCATCACCTACTTTTGCCAAGATAGGGGCTTGCACCTCAACTAAGCCAAGTTGCTGCTCTAATTGACTCGAAAAAAACTGTTTTACTTTACTAATTTGCTGCTGTTGCTGCAGGTAGTGTGAACTCATAATAATTGGCCTCATTCCCAGTTATTGTTACTTGCTTATAGAGAACTAAAATCTCTTCGTTAAAACAATCCTCAACCAAATGAAGATTATTTTCAATAACCCGCAATAAAAAGAACTTAACATTGTAATTATCGTAAAAATAATGCTATAAATTTTAGATAATCAATAATTACAACTCGGTTAATTCATGGAAAATTATCAAATCGATAATCTCGATAAAAACATCCTCAACGCATTAATGGAAAATGCACGCACCCCATACGCAGAATTAGCCAAACGCTTTGCCGTCAGTGCCGGCACTATTCATGTTCGCGTCGAAAAAATGAAACAAGCCGGTATTATCACCGGCACCCAAGTGAGTATTAATGCAAAGCAACTCGGTTACGATGTCTGCTGTTTTATTGGTATTAATCTCAATAATGCCCGTGATTACCCAGACACCTTACTGCACCTAAAAGAGCTCGAAGAAGTGGTTGAGGCCTACTACACCACGGGTAACTACAGTATATTTATCAAAGTAATGGCGCGCTCTATTGACCACTTACAGGATGTGTTGATCAATAAAATTCAAGCCATAGAGGCCATTCAATCAACTGAAACGCTTATTTCGTTACAAAACCCAATCAGTAGAGCGGTAGTGCCCTAGCCTTATACTGGGTATAATCAGCGCCAATTAGAATCCGTCAACGAGCACACAACTATGGATACAACTCGCTTTGAGCGTGTAAAACAGGTGTTAGAACGCCGCCAAACGGACCTAACGGTTTGTTTAGAAGAAGTACACAAGCATCATAATTTATCAGCCATTGCCCGTACTGCTGACGCAACAGGCTGTCATCATGTGCACGCAGTGTGGCCTGACAATCAAAAATGGCTAACCAATAACACCTCGGGTGGCAGCAAAAATTGGTTAGAAACGCACTTGCATCGCACCATAGACGACGCCGTAGCGATGATGCGAGCCCATAATCCAGAAGTGCAAATTTTAGCAACTAACCTCAGTGACGATGCGGTCGACTTTCGCGAAATTGATTACACCAAACCAACGGCTGTGATTGTAGGCCAAGAGCGTGATGGAATTTCGCCTCGCGCACTTGAGCATGCTGATAAACACATCATTATTCCAATGCAAGGGATGGTGCAATCGCTCAATGTATCCGTTGCAGCCGCATTAATTTTGTTTGAAGCACAGCGCCAACGCGAAGAAGCCGGCCTGTATGAACGTAATATGTTAGACGACAGCATAAAACACCGTATTTTATTTGAGGGATGCCACCCTATTATTGCAAAGCAATGCCGCGAAAAAGAACTGCCTTACCCCGCGCTTGATGAAAGTGGAGAAATAGTCGCTGATGATGACTTTTGGCAGATTTTAAAACATACGCAATCGCTTGAAGCCGCTAACGACTCACAGTAAACTGAAAAAAGTTTACTAATTAATAATTTGAGTCACCATTGAGTCATTGTAGCTTAGCGTTATACCCGATAACTGAATTAAAAGGCGTTGGCCCCAAAATGGCCGAGCGCCTTGCTAAGCTTGGTATTCATACAGTGCAGGATATGCTGTTTCATTTACCGCACCGCTATGAAGACCGTACTCGCATTCACCCCATTTGTGAATTACAGCCACACAGCCATGTGAGTGTCGAGGCCACAATTGAAACCAGCCAAATTACATTTGGCAAAAGACGCATGCTGGTTTGCCAAGTTAATGATGGCACAGGTCGTTTAACGCTGCGTTTTTTTAATTTTAGTGCGGCACAAAAAAATGCGCTCAGCGCTGGTAAAATTATTCGCTGTTTTGGTGAAATACGCCGTGGTCGGGTTGGGTTTGAAATGACCCACCCTGAATACAGTTTATCAGACACGCCATCAGAACAACCGACGAACACCACCCTAACACCCGTTTACCCTGTTACTGAAGGCCTTAAGCAGCTGTCTATCCGCGCTTTAAGCGACCAAGCCTTAGCTTTACTTGCTAAATATCCCGTTGAAGAATTACTGCCAGAACAATTTCAACCCACTGGCATGCGCTTAAGTGATGCACTTTTGACCTTGCATCGCCCGCAAAACGATGTCGATTTAACGGCGCTTGAGCAAGGCTTTCACCCTGCTCAGCAACGATTAGTATTTGAAGAGCTGCTCGCACAAAATTTAAGCTTGTTGAAGCTACGCCAAAAAGGCCAAAGTGTAAAAGCTATTGCATTAAAGCCTCATAACCCGCTAGAGACAGAGTTTTTGTCGACACTGGCATTTAGTCCCACCACGGCACAAAGCCGAGTTGTGGCAGAGATCAAGGGCGATCTTCAACACCCTTTCCCAATGATGCGCCTTGTTCAAGGTGATGTAGGCTCAGGAAAAACCCTTGTTGCAGCACTCAGTGCGCTAACAGCAATTAGCGAAGGCTACCAAGTTGCCTTAATGGCTCCGACCGAAATTCTTTCTGAGCAGCATGGTATCAACTTTAGCCAATGGTTTAACAACTTGGGCATTGAAGTCGCATGGCTTGGAGGCAAAAGTAAAGGAAAAGAGCGCGCCGCCACACTTGAAAAAATAGCCTCGGGTGAGGCGCAAATGATTGTTGGCACTCATGCGCTGTTCCAAGAGCAGGTCGAATTTAATAACCTTGTTTTAATCATTATTGATGAGCAGCATCGCTTTGGTGTGCACCAACGATTATCACTGCGTGAAAAAGGGCGTTTTGGTGACTGTTATCCCCACCAACTGGTTATGACAGCCACACCTATCCCACGCACGTTGGCTATGACCGCGTATGCAGACTTAGAAACCTCTGTGATTGATGAATTACCGCCAGGTCGAACGCCTATCACAACCGTTGCCATTCCAGATACTCGCCGTGAGGAAATCATTCAACGAGTCAGAACAGCCTGCACAGCGCAAGGCCGTCAAGTGTATTGGGTTTGTACGCTTATTGACGAGTCTGAGGTATTGCAGTGCCAAGCAGCAGAGGACAGCGCAGCACAATTAAAAGAAGCCCTGCCCGAGCTAAATGTCGGCTTAGTACATGGCCGAATGAAAGCCGCTGAAAAGCAAGCGATTATGAGTGAGTTTAAAGCGGGTAATATTCATGTTTTAGTCGCGACAACGGTGATTGAAGTGGGTGTTGATGTGCCGAATGCCAGCCTGATTATCATTGAAAACCCCGAACGCTTAGGACTTGCGCAATTACATCAATTAAGAGGCCGTGTTGGTCGAGGGGCGATAGCATCGCACTGTGTTCTTCTTTATCACGCGCCTTTATCTGCAACAGCACAAAAACGCTTAGGTGTATTACGCGAAAGTAATGACGGCTTTGTTATTGCCGAAAGAGACCTTGAAATCCGTG
This sequence comes from Pseudoalteromonas sp. MBR-15, assembly GCF_053628915.1. Classification (NCBI taxonomy): domain Bacteria; kingdom Pseudomonadati; phylum Pseudomonadota; class Gammaproteobacteria; order Alteromonadales; family Pseudoalteromonadaceae; genus Pseudoalteromonas; species Pseudoalteromonas sp. MBR-15. The sequence continues at coordinate 81,174 of NZ_JBRJHH010000013.1, read as the reverse complement.
GTCCAGGTGAAGTGCTCGGCACCAAGCAAACCGGTTTAGCCGAATTTAAAATCGCCGACCTTAATCGCGACAAACAAACGCTGGCCCATGTCAGACCCATTGCCTTTAAAATGTTAACCGATTACCCAGAGCAATCAAACAAGCTAATTACACGTTGGTTAGCAGGCAAATCAGATTACGCGCTCGCATAAAAAAGCCCCGCATCAATGCAGGGCTTAAAATAAGGGAGTTATCCGTGTGAACGGTTAGAATTTGTATTCAATACCAACGCCTAGGTAATCTTGATCCACTTGGTTGTCCATATCAAATGTTGAGTAGAAACCAAATACTTTGGTGTTTTTGCTAAGCGTGTGATCAACACCAGCAGAGATAGCCGTTTTCTTATCGCCTTCATCAAAATCAATCACTTGGTATTGAACTTTGAACGTGTTGCTATTCATTTTATACGCCGCATTCACCAAGTAACCATCCGCTTCTGCGCTGCCATCCACTTTCTCTTGTGTTTGGTACATAGCACCTAGTTTAAAGTCGCCGACTTTACCTTGTACGGTTGCACGTACAATATCGTAGCCTTTCACTTCACTATCTGCTGCAACAGAGGCATACAGTTTGCTGTCTTTTAATTGAGCGTCACCGTAAGTAACTGCAAGTGAATAACCGTTATCTGCATCAACATCATCTTCTGCAATATAGGTTGCAAGCACTTTAAAGCCACTGAAATCGTTAGATGCGTAAGAAATCGTATTACCTAAACGGTTTTCACCTTTAAATACATTTTTAATATCGCCTTCAAGGTCATTGAATAAATCAATTTTGCCTTGAGATAGCTTCATTGCTGTGTCGTTACGACCAATCACAACCAGACCAAAGCCACCTTTAACACCTACGTATTGGTTACGTGCAGTGATGTTGTCATCATTGTCGCCTTTTGAATCAGCGTCAGATACGTCAACACCAAACTCTAGTTTATAAACAGCTTCTAAGCCTTCAGTTATTTTTTCAGAGCCTTTCAGGCCAAAACGTGAGTTATTGCTTTTGATTTCAGTGAAAGACCCTTCACCATCATCAGATGATTGAACAGTCACGTTTGCTTTACCATACACATCAACATCCGCTAATGCTGAAAAAGATAAACCACCAAATAAAGCTAAGAATAAGCTAGACTTTGCAAATTTCATGTCGTTTCCTCAATAATCGCAACAAAAACACGTGCTCGTGTTTCAATGCGGGCAGTTTGCCAGCGAAAAATGACAGAAAAATGACAATTGAAATAAAATCGTAAATTTACCTTCATGAAATGTAATTATTTCTGAAATAAAAACGTAACTTACTACTGCAAAATAAAATTTTATTTAAAGCATCGTTTAAAATTTTTTAAGCTTTAATTTTTAATTCAGTCAATAAAGTCACCAATTTCTCTAATAGTGGCGTTTGTTCATTATCTCTGTGGTAGGCAACAAACACATCTCGCGAGGTATGCGCCACATCTTCAACATGATATAGCTCACCCGCTTTAAGCTGCTCCTCGACTAATAACTGAGGAATAAAGGCACTACCGCCACACTTCAAAATTAAGTCTAAGGCAATACGCCCTGTGCTGGTTCTAAAATAAGGAGGAGCGTGACCATTAAACTCACGAGCATGCCATAACGAAAACGAGGTGCCCCAGTCTACATACACATACTGGTTATCAAAAAAGTTCTCACTGTTCGCTGTTTCGTATGCACTCACCGGAATGATCGGCAATTCACAAATACGCTCAACAATTAACTCATCTACTTTAGGGGGATCGAACAGCACGGCTAAATCGAGTGTGCGCTCAAGTAATAAACGCGTGCTCTCTTGCTGCGCCTTCACTTCAGCAACCAATGAAACTCCCGGCATTGCCGAGACAATATTCGTGATCCCAAACTGTAAAAAAGCATCCCAAATATTCGGAGTGCCTGCTAAACTAATTTGCTTATGCATATTATCAGCAAGTGCCACATCGACTTTAGCCCTTTGCATGCCGGTGATAATCATTTGTGCGTGAGGTAAGAGTCGTTCACCCGGCGCTGTTAGCTGTATATTATTACGCTGACGAATAAATAAATTAACGCCTAAACCTTGCTCTAATTGACGGATCCGAAAACTCACAGCAGACTGGGTAATGTACAGGTTTTCAGCTGCCTTACCAAAGTGACGTGTGCGCACCACTTCAACAAAGGTCTTTAATAAATCGATATCCATTTTTTACCCTTACGATAAAAATAACTTGTTTAATAAAATCGACAACTTGATCCATACTCCTGCAAGAAAATAGGGTATGAGGATACAGCCATGAGCAATGACATTTCATCACTTCGTCAGGCATTCGTAAGCCAACGTCAATTTTATGATGATCAAAACTTCCCACGCGGTTTTGGTCGTAGTGGTCACTTCACTTTGCTAGAAGCCGACATTCTCGAACAGCATGGTGTTGTACTAAAGGGTTTATACAACAAAACCCTAGAACCACAAAATGAATTTCAAACTCAATTTGTGCAAGTAGTCACAGGTAACCTAGAAGCAACCAACCCAATTGAGCGCGCTTGGATAAAATACCTAAAACAAACTACCTGCAAAACTAAGTTTCATACTTTGTTCGGTCGTTCTCGTATCGCGAGCCCGACACCACAAAGCGTTGATTATTATTCTGAGTCGGATAGTTTGTAAGCAAGTTGCTTTTTTAACTTTTTAGAGTTACAACATGTAATAACTTACGCTACGCGATAAAGTTATTACAAGGTAAAACGTGACCAGAAAAATATTAATCATTGAAGATGCACCTACTATTGCGCGAGTGCAAAAGCATATCGCGCATAAAGTAGGGTTTGAAGCAGACATCGCAACATCGTTAGCTGAAGCTAAACAACTTATTGCTGAAAATAACTATTTTTGCGCCGTTGTTGATTTTATCCTTCCAGATGCACCCAACAGTGAAGCCATCCCCTGCAGCGTCGATGCCGACATTCCTACCATCGTTATGACCGGCAATTTAGACGAAAAAACCCGAAACACGGTCGAAAAGCATCCTATCATTGATTACATCACCAAAGAAAATAAACAAGCCTATCAATACTTAGAAAAACAACTGACTCGCCTACCGCGTAATGAACAAATATTAGTTTTAGTGGTTGATGACTCCCCCGCAACTCGCCGTCACATTTGTAATCTACTCGCACGACATAAGTACCAAGTTATTGAAGCGGTAGATGGCGTGGATGCACTGCGAGTCTTAGCAGAAAACCCCTCAATCTCTGTGATCATTACTGATAACGAAATGCCTAATATGAATGGCGATCAGCTCTGTGTCGAAATTCGTCGCCTGTATAACAATGACGAAAAAGCCATAATTGGTATTTCAGCACAAGATACCTTACATTTATCAACGCGTTTTTTAAAGTCTGGCGCTGACGATTATTTAAGTAAGCCCTTTAATAACGAAGAGTTTTATTGTCGCTTAAGCCAAAACGTCGACATGTTAGAAAATATTAAAACGATTCGCTTACAAGCGAATACCGACTACCTAACATCATTGCCAAACCGCCGCTATTTCTTTGGCGAGGCGAGTCAGCATTTAAAAGCGGCACACGCGGCAAAAAAATCGGTCTCACTCGGCATGATTGATATCGATTACTTTAAATCAATTAACGACAAGTACGGTCATGACTCAGGTGATGATGTACTCAAATGCCTGTCACGGTGCCTACTTAAGTACTTTAAAGATAATTTAGTCGGACGCTTAGGCGGAGAAGAGTTTGCTGTCTTTTTTGCTGATAATGATCCGCAACAAGCACAGCAACGATTAGAAAAATTTCGCCATTTCATCGAAAAACACAGCGCGGAATTTAGTCGTGACAACATTACATTTACGCTATCTATCGGATTTCATAATGGGCCTGTTTACAGCATTGATGAACTGATAAAACAGGCCGATTTAAAACTCTATCAAGCCAAAGAGACTGGCCGTAACAAGTTAGTGAGCTGATATTAAATAGGTTTAGTCACTGCTTTTAATGATGCTTTACGCTGCTTACGGCTTTGACGGTACGAATCCCAACTGAACAAAGCCAGCGCGCTCCATATACACGCAAACGTTATCACCCTTTCAGCATCAAATACTTCGCCATAAAATGCCACTGCTAGCACAAACATTAAACTTGGACCAATATACTGAAAAAAGCCCAATGTACTGTACTGCAAACGTTTAGCAGCGCCTGTAAAACACAGCAAAGGCAACGTGGTCACCACACCTGCACTAATAAGTAACAGATTGATATGCCAATCATTGGCAGTAAAATCAGAACTGGCTGTGGGCACCATTAACCACCAGTAAACCAGAGCAACAGGCAGTAAAATTAACGCTTCAAGTAATAACCCTGGCAGCGATTCGATAGGCAGCTTTTTACGCAGTAAGCCATAGATAGCGAACGAGCCTGCCAAAGAAAAAGCCACGATTGGAAAAGAGCCAAAGCTGAGCAATTGTAATAATACACCGCATAATGCAAGGCCAACGGCTACGCCTTGCCATTTACGCAGTCGCTCACCTAAAAACAGCATACCTAACAACACATTTAAAAGTGGGTTTATGTAATAACCCAAACTCGCATCGAGCATGTGGTTATTGTTTACCGCCCAAATAAACAAGCCCCAGTTAAAGCCAAGCAAACTGGCCGTTACCACCAGCATTAGGAGCAACTTAGGCTGACCTAATACAACGCGAATGCGCTGCCATTGATGGCGTGCAGCAATAATGATCAACAAAAATAACACCGACCAAATAACACGGTGCATCAAGATTTCAAAGGCAGATATATTCTGTAAAAGTTTAAAATAAATGGGTGCTAAGCCCCACATAAAAAACGCTAAACATGCGAAAATAACCCCTTTTCGCTGTTCAAGATTGGTAGGCATAAGTCAGGCTTTATAGATTAAAAACACTATTTTACGCCGCCTATTTACTGGCGCAACTAAAACGCGGCAAATAAACCCATGTATACCCAAACCACCTCAAGATGCGAGTTTCAGTTGGAATTAAAAGCGATTTAGGCAAGACATTGATTGCAAGTAATAGTGGTTCTATTGTTAAAATCAATAACGCAGTATAAATCGCTTTTAAACCAACCCTTTGGGCGCTCCACAGGCACTTACTCTCATCGTTGTTACTTCTTAAAAGGGACTGCCATTGTTGCAAAGTAACGCCTTGATATTAAGCACCTGTGAAACGCTGAATTCTGCATATTGAGGTCGTTTAGGTATATTGCTACAGACATCATCCAAAAAAAACACTAAAATGCTCGGCGATGAATACCAATACCGCAATGACTAACACCCCCGTTCGATCGCCACAAGCCGTACTCAAACAAGTGTTTGGTTACAAGGATTTTCGTGATGGTCAAGAAGCGATTATAGCCGCAGCGCTTGACGGACAAGACTCGCTCGTCTTGTTACCAACAGGTGGGGGAAAATCACTTTGCTATCAAGTACCCGCCTTGATCCTTGATGGTGTCACTGTCGTCATTTCGCCGCTTATTTCATTAATGCAAGACCAAGTTGCACAACTCAAAGCACTGGGCGTTCAGGCCGCTTATATTAACAACAGTCTGCCATTCGAAGAGCAGCAAGCGGTGTACCAGCAACTGCATTACGGGCAAATAAAGCTGTTGTACGTTGCACCTGAAAAAGTCTTACAACACGAATTTTTAGAGCGCCTTAGTCACCTAAAACTCGCTCTGTTTGCTATTGATGAAGCGCACTGTGTCTCGCATTGGGGCCATGATTTTAGGCCTCACTATTGTCGGCTTAATGAGCTAAAACAGCGTTTTATGCATGTTCCGATGATGGCATTAACTGCCACAGCCGATAAAGCGACACGTTACGATATTATTGAGCAGCTACAGCTTAATCAGCCTTACGTACACACAGGCAGCTTTGATAGGCCCAATATTCGTTACACCATCGAAGAAAAATTCAAACCCATGGTGCAGCTGCTGCGTTATTTAAAAGAGCAGCAAAACCAAAGTGGAATAATTTACTGCACCAGCCGTAAACGTGTTGATGATGTTGCCGAAAAACTCGCTGATGCAGGCTTTAATGCCGCGGCTTATCATGCGGGGATGAGTAACGAACAACGACAATTTGTGCAGTCAGGTTTTGCCCGTGACGATATTCAAATTGTAGTAGCAACGGTTGCCTTTGGTATGGGAATTAATAAACCTAATGTACGCTTTGTTGTGCATTACGATATTCCTAAAAGTGTTGAAGCTTACTACCAAGAAACAGGCCGTGCTGGTCGTGATGGCTTAGCCGCTGAAGCGATAATGTATTTTGATCCGGCCGACATAGGACGCGTTCGTCGCTTTTTTGAAGATATCGAAGATGAGCAACGCCGCCGAGTAGAAGAGCAGCGCTTTAATGCGATGGCCAGCTTTGCTGAAGCCCAAACATGTCGCAGACAAATCCTGCTCAACTATTTTAGCGAGTACAAACGTGAAACCTGTGGCAACTGCGATATTTGCTTAAATCCACCGACAAGCTTTGACGGCACGTTGGTCGCGCAACAAGCACTCTCGTGCGTGTATCGTGCAGAGCAGCGTTTTGGTATTGGTTATATTGTTGAATTGCTGCGCGGGGCAAATACCAGCCGTATCCGCGATAACAATCACCACCAACTGAGCACTTACGGTATGGGCAAAGATCACAGTGTGGAGTTTTGGCTGAGTATTTTAAGGCAGCTTATTCACCAAGGCTTATTAAGCCAAGATATAACTCAAGGCTCTTCACTGCGCTTAACCGAAGCAGCTCGTGCAGTACTTAAAAGTGAATACGCCCTGCAATTAGCCGAGCCACGCTTACAAGCCAAACACGTTTATCAAGATAAACTCGCGCAATTTAATTACGACAAAAAGCTATTTGCTAGATTACGGGCTCTGCGTAAGGAATTGGCTGATGCGGATGACGTTCCTCCGTATGTCGTTTTCAATGATAAAACGCTGGCTGAAATGGCACAGCTCATGCCGACCAATGATAGCGAATTTTTAAAAGTATCAGGCGTGGGGTTTACGAAGCTAAACAAGTACGGTTCTCCTTTTTTAAACACCATTCGCGACTACCTCGCCGCCCACTAGGATTACGATGACTGACCTTATTTATGACGCCGAGTATGAAATAATTGTCATTAACTCACGCGACCTGCCTAACGACGAAGATTTTGAACTGTGGGCTACCCTCTTTTTGCACGCCCCCGCAATTAAAATTGCAGACTTTGATGCCGGTGCCGATCGTCATCAGTTAAGGTTTCACTTTACAGATCATAGTTTTAATCTAAACTTTGAACATTATAGCGAAAGTGTTTGGATAAACGCTGAAGGCGTTGAAGCGGCGAGTGTTTTGCCAAAACTTCATCAGTATTTAGTCATGCAGTTACAATAATAAGCTAGACTTTTTCTCACGCTTAGTATGTAGTAGTTGCATAGCAAATAAACAACTAAGGGTGTAAATGGGATTTAAGCAGTCGCACTTTGTTGCTCAGATTTTACCAATGGTGTTACTTAGCGTAACATCGCATGCCTATGCAGAGCAGGTACTCGCTGACAATAATAACTACTGTCACAACCAACGCACTCTTAAAACGCAAGACAACAACTTACGTCGCCAGCTCGATACTGACAATCCCCTCCCCGAAGCCGCCGATAACCGCAAAATCACTTCCATTAAGCTTGAACAGCTCAATGTCTTCAATACCGCACTTGAAGAAGAAAACAACGCGTTATTTCGCTTTGCGAATCGTGCTCATATGACAACCGAACCCGAAGTGATTCACAGTGTACTGCTGTTTTCAGAGGGGGATATTTATCAACCTCGTAAGTTACTAGAATCAGAACGGCTCCTGCGTAAACAAGGTTATTTATACGATGCACGGATTCATGCTGAACTTGATTGCGACGGCAACGTGAATGTTAAAGTCGTTACGCGTGACTTGTGGACTTTGCTGCCCGAAATTAGCTTTAGCCGCAGCGGCGGTGAAAACGAATCAAGTATAGGCTTTCGTGAATCAAACTTTTTAGGCTGGGGTAAACGGGTGTCATTCTCGCGTACGCACGATGCAGACCGCACCGGGTATTTATTTGTATACGATGACCCTAATATCTTTTCGAGTCGCTACCGTGGTCGACTCGAATATTCAGATAACGATGATGGTAAACGCCATTACATCGATGTTAGTTACCCATTCTACTCAATTGATACTCCATACAGCTACGGTGCAACTAGTTACTCAGACCAGCGCCGTGAGCCACTCTATTATCGCGGCGAAGTTGTCAGTGAGTTCGAGCAAAAAACCACCCTCAATCGCGCTTACTTTGGACATTCAAGTCAACTTGCCCGAAGCTGGACACAACGAATCAGTTTAGGGATAGAAAACCGTGAAGACACCTTTAAAGCTATTGCTGCCACCCAGTTACCTATCGCAGATGATCGCAGCCTAAGTTACCCGTTCATCAGTGCGCAATGGTTCGAAGACCATTATGTAAAAGTAAGAAATTTCGACAGTATTTATCGTACTGAAGACCTAAATCTTGGCTGGAATATTCAAGCATTACTGGGTTATTCAAGTAAAGATTTTAGCGATGACGCCAGCCGGACTATTTATTCTTTGTCTCTGTCAAAAGCCCATTACAGCGGAGATAATCAGCTATGGCGCTTTAAAGCTGATATAGATGGTTATTGGAACGAAGAACAAGACGATGTCGAAAATCTCATAACCAGTAGCCAAGTACAATACTATTTGAATACCAGTTTACAACAAAGCTGGTATGCCAAAGTGCGCCTGCAATATGCCAAAAACCTGACAGCCGATAAACAACTCACCCTTGGCGGCGAAAATGGTTTACGTGGCTACCCGCTTGATTATCAAATTGGCGATCGTAGCTTTTTAGTAAGTCTCGAAAAACGCTATTATTGGGAATATGACTTACTGCAACTATTTAAAGTCGGTGGCGCGGCTTTTTACGACATCGGCCGCGCTTGGTATAACGACAAAGATAACGGCACGAATGGTAATGTACTGCAAAATATCGGTGTTGGCTTACGGTTAGCACCAAGTCGAGCAAATGCCGGAACGGTCATTCACCTCGATATTGCTGCGCCTATCAACAAAAAGGACAGCGACATTGATTCTGTGCAATGGCTTGTCACCGTTAAAAATACTTTCTAAGATAGTGTTATTCGGTTGGTAAAGAGCTAAAATCTCGACGCTTAACATTAATGTAGGATCCCCCTTGGACTTCGAAACACTCTTTAACGAGCAATACCATTTAATCGTGACGATTATCGCGATTTTACTTTACCCATTACTAAGAAAAACCACAAAGAAACTGCTGTTAAAAGCCATCAAAGGTAAAGCAGATCCTCATCGTGTTTATCGTGCAGAACTGCTACTAAACATTATTCTCGCCATTGTAATGCTGTGCCTAGTGTTAGTATTTTGGGGCATTGAGCTGCGCGGTTTATTAGTTTTAGGTTCATCACTATTTGCTATGTTAGGTGTCGCCCTATTCGCAGCGTGGTCGTTATTGAGTAATTTAACCGCCTTTTTATTAATGTTCATTCAAAACGACTGTCGTGTGGGCTATTGGATACGTGTCATCGATGGCGCAAACTTTTTAGAGGGACGTATCATTGAAATGGGTTTGATGAACGTGGTGCTTGAGCATGTCGATGGTCACAAGGTTATTTACCCCAATAATATTTTTGTTACTCGCCCAGTAATGGTACTCAATAAAGCCCCTACTCCGAGTAAAACGCAATCAACAAAGCGTATTCTGGGACCCAAAAAATAAAGCCGCAAATGCGGCTTTTATTTTATGTATTGACGATGTCAGCAACTAATTATTGAGTTCAGCCGTTTTAAGCTCGTCTTCAATATCGCTTATTTCGTCAATAAAGGTTTCTAGCTGTTGCTCTACCAAGCTATTCGCATGCGCAAAGTAAGCAAGATGGAATACCGCATCGCCCTCATTTACAAGCGGCATGGTTTGCTGGCCAATTACAATGCCACTTCGTGGCGCTAATAGCTCAAGCTCAGCATCACCAAGTGGACTGCTGATATAAGCGAGCACTTGCCCTTTCATGACGCGCTCACCAAGGGATACTTGCGCACGGACAATACCATCAACCTCTGCACGCACCCAACTTGTTGAACTTGCAATCACCGGCTCTGGGAGTTTTTTCGCCCGCTTACCACGCACCATTTTTAAATGACGCATAACATAATCAACGCCTTGCACACCGGCTGCAATCGCAATGGGGTCGAATCGCAGCGCTTCACCCGCTTCGTAGGTTATCACTGGGATACCTAAATTAGCCGCTTCGCTGCGTAAAGAGCCATTGCGTAATGAGGCGTCTATCACCGCTGGTGTACCAAATGCTTTTGCCATAGCCGCGGTATCAGGATCACTTAAGTTAGCCCTAATTTGCGGTAAGTTAGTACGATGAATCGCACCAGTATGCAAATCAATAATGTGCGTACAATGCATTGCCACCTGCGAGAAAAAGGCATTCGCCATTCGCCCAGCTAATGACCCCCGTGTTGAACCCGGAAAACTGCGATTCATATCACGACGGTCAGGTAAATAACGCGACTTATGGATAAAGCCAAATACATTCACTATTGGCACCGCTATAATTGTGCCGCGTAATTGTTCAGGCTCAATTTTTGCGAGCAATTGCCTTACAACCTCAACACCATTGAGCTCATCACCATGAATTGCCGCGCATACCATTAACACAGGCCCTTGCTGGACCCCATTAACGACTTCAATTGGAATATTAAGCGGTGAGTGGGTATAAAGCTTTGCAGCTTCAATAGAAAACGTTTTACGTTCACCCACACCAACCGTATCACCTAAAATTGAAAACGGAGTATTTTTCTTAACCTTTGCCACGCACTTTTCCTTTTACTAGAGCGCTTGTAAATCTTAGCCTTTACCACGTGTTGCAGTTCTTTTCGTTGCTGCATTTTTTTCAATAAAATCAACAATCATGCCTGCAATATCTTTACCCGTAGCGACTTCGATACCTTCAAGACCCGGCGATGAGTTAACTTCCATCACTAATGGTCCTCGTGCTGAGCGAAGTAAATCAACGCCCGCTACGTTTAAGCCCATTGCTTTTGCAGCAGCAACGGCTGTTTTTCTTTCTTCAGGGGTAATGCGAACCAATGTCGCACTGCCGCCACGGTGTAAGTTAGAGCGGAACTCACCTTCTTGTGCTTGACGCTTCATCGCTGCGATTACTTTATCGCCCAAAACGAAACAGCGAATATCTGCACCGCCCGCTTCCTTGATGTACTCTTGCACCATGATGTTCGCTTTTAAGCCCATGAAAGCTTCGATTACACTTTCTGCCGCTTTGCGCGTTTCGGCTAACACAACACCAATGCCTTGTGTACCCTCTAGTAACTTAATAACCACCGGTGTACCACCAACCATGCTTAGTAAGTCTTTAACATCATCAGGCTTGCTTGCAAACCCTGTGACAGGCATGCCTACACCTTTACGCGATAATAGCTGTAATGAACGTAATTTATCGCGAGAGCGTGAAATAGCCACTGATTCATTTACAGGGAACACACCCATCATTTCAAATTGACGTAATACTGCACACCCATAGAAAGTCACTGACGAGCCAATACGCGGAACAATAGCATCAAAATCTTTTAAATTTTCGCCGCGGTAATGAATTTCTGGTTGATCAGAATTAATGTTCATATAACAACGCAATGCATCAATCACTTTTACTTCATGACCACGTTGCTCAGCTGCTTCAATTAAGCGACGTGTTGAATATAAGTTTTGGTTGCGAGATAAAATACCAAGTTTCATAGTTAAAACCTTTACTGACAAACTCACACACTGAGCGTGCTATGAGCGCCTTTTATAATAAATGAGATAAAGCCGGATCGACGACTATGCGATTTTCCATTGCTGTACGCCCTAACAACATTCTAAACTTCATTGTTGAACGGTTACTTAAAGTCACTCTAACGGGCCAGCTTTGGCTTCCTGCGACTAACGTTGTTTCTATAAAGTAACGAAGCTCTCTTTGACCACTTGAACTGGTCACATACTTACGCTCCATCACTTTTGCACGACAGTGGACCACAGTATCCACATCATCCTGCAGAGGCTGGGTTGTGAATTTCACCCAGTTTTCGCCATTTTCTGAAAACTCTTCAATATCAAAAGCATGAATACACGATGTACGCGCCCCCGTGTCCACTTTTGCTTTGATTTTATCAATTCCTAAATCAGGAAGGCTTAGCCATTCGCGCCAGCCAACGATAATTTTTGCACTCATTAATGTGCCCTCTATAAAAAAGTGTCTTATACGCTACAGAGCTAGAAACACCAACAAAATATATTCATCTCATCGATAAATCGATTTCATTAATATAGTCTTGACTATACTAATGTATATACTCAACTATATCGCACTATTTGTAAAATGAGAGTTCAATATGATCAATGGGTTACTTCATGTCTTAATTTTAGACGAGCAAGGCGGTGCACGTGCTATTGACAATAGTACCGAGCTGGAGAATTGGCAACCCGAACATGGAAAACTTTGGGTTCATATGGATTACAGCCAAGCTGACGCTGTAAAGTGGCTTGCTGACAGTAATTTACTGACTGACTATGAATTAGCATCCCTGATTGCGGATGAGACGCGTCCACGCCTAACAAAAGTAACCAACGGTTCGATGCTCTTTTTACGTGGCGTTAATTTAAATCCCGCACAAAGCCCAGAAGACATGGTGTCTTTGCGCTTATTTATCAACGAAAACGTTATTATCACAACCCGCAAACGCCGTTTACTCTCAGTGCAAGATGTTGTTGCAACATTTGATGACAGTAACGGTCCATGTTCAATTTCAGAGCTCGTGTGTCAATTAGCACAAAATCTTACATCGCGTATGCAAGGGGTCATTGATAGCCTTGATGACACGTTGGATATATTTGAAGACGAAATTGATGAGCCAAGCAAAGGTTTTGATAACCAAGCTTTAGCACAAATGCGCCGTCAGACCATCGCCCTAAAACGCTATTTAAGGCCACAAAAAGAGGCCCTTATTACGCTGTTAAACAACAAATACAAGTGGTTAGATGAAGACGACAAAGCCCGTTTAAACGAAACAACCAATATGTTGATTCGCTTTTTAGAAGAGCTAGACAGCTCAATTGAACGTGCACAAATTATTCAACAGACTATTGCTAACCAAGTGTCTGAACAACTTAATCAGCGTATGTATGTGATGTCGGTCGTTGCAGCATTGTTTTTACCATTAGGCTTCTTAACGGGCTTACTTGGTGTCAATGTGGGCGGTATTCCGGGCACGGAAAGTCCGTATGCATTTAGCCTATTTTTAATCTTCTTAGTGGTCCTTACCGTTGGTATTGGTATCTACTTTAAGAATAAAAAGTGGTTATAAGCCTACCTTAGCGTGGCTCAACAGATTTGATTAAATCAAGGCGAACGGCATGTTCGCCTTTTTTTGTGCTCAAAATTAAGTGCTCACCTTCAGGACTTATAATCTGTAAGTTAATCGCTTTGCCATTTACTTGCTCGCCTGAGTGCAATGTAATCTGTAATTCTGTTGAGTGCATACACCACAATTCGAATTGGTCGTAATCACCACATGCAATGGGTTGATAAGTCATGTTTTAAAATCATGAAAATAAAAAGGATATAAACAGTGTAGAAAATAACAAAAGAAGGAGCAAATGGCGCTCTCGGCAGGGATCGAACCTGCAACTCAGCCTCCGGAGGGCCACGTGATATCCATTTCACCACGAGAGCACATTTGTCGTTGTCAGTACCAACTCGCGATATCAGCATGACAACCCGGCAATGATAATGGCATCTTGCTATAAATGCTAGCATTGAACACTTTACATGCTTATAAATTCAGCAATTTTCATTAAAACACTTCACATTAAGGCAGAACCACGGTATTAACGTATACTTATAAAATTAATAACAAGGTGGGAATTTGATCATGAGTTTAATGTCAACAGAGCAAGTTGCAGAATTTTTAGGTGTAAAAGTAGAACGCGTGAAACGACTTGCTCGCGAACATTTACTGATCTCGAAATCACAAGATGACAAAGGTGAGCCTTTGTTCGAACACGATGATGTAAAAAAATACAAAGAGCTTGCCGAGCGAATTGGTGGCCTTTAGCGTTTTTGCTGTTTAATGAAGTGGTGAAGCTGCACAAGCAGTGGCGCCACTTTATCCATTGCCCCTCGTTGCTCGTACCAACAAATACACAATAATAAAAATAGCCCCTGAAATGCCGCCAGCTTGTTGAGCGAAAGGGTAAATTCGTGGTGGGCTGATATAAGTGTTCGGTATTGTTCAAGCAAAGCTTGCTGTTGTTCAGTATTCAGCTGAAAACTGACCACTAAGGCTGCCAAGTCAAAATAAACATCATTACTTTTGGCATATTCGAAGTCGATTAAAAACATACCGCTATTATTCACAATGATATTTTCTTTAACCAAATCATTATGGCAAAAGCCCATATCTTTTGGTGCATTAGCAATATAAGCGAGTGACTCTTCTATTAATGTAAGATGCTGTTGGTAGCGAGTGGTGTGTTGATAACAATTAATTTCATAAGCGATGTCCATTGGCTCTGTGAGCAAGGGATACAGGTGCAGATTGACTAAATCTGGCAGTAAACTGTCACAAAAATCGCCGCTGGCAATACGACCTTCAACATAATCGAAAATAGCCGTGTCTGTGGCTTGTTCTAGCCAAAGAGGCGCTGGGCAGCAACTTTGTTTAGCAAAATGTGTTTGAGCAGCCAAGCCTAGTGCAGGCCAATGGTCGCGATAATGTTTTACCAAATAGCTATTGGTCGCTGTTTTTACTAAGTAATTATCGTTACTTAACCCTTCAACCAATGGACTGATTGACGTAATCGTTAACGCGGGATCAAAACGCGAAAATAGCGCGTTTATTTGTTGTTCTGTTTTCATTTAAAGTTGAGCTAATGGCTTAGCTTGATGTTGCTCATACTCTTCATACCAGGTTTTAAACCCCCACGCTGCCATAATGGTATAAAAAACAAACAGCACCAAGGTCGGGTAATACCCTTTTTCAAAGTACAAATACATGGAAGCCGCATCTATAACAATCCAGTATAGCCAATTTTCAAGAACTTTTTTGGCGACAAGGTAGGTTGTAACCACAGCAAAACAGGTGGTAAAGCTGTCTAAATATGCAAAATCTGCATGCGTGTAATTGGTCATGATGAAACCAATCACCACCGAGGCTAATGAGGTAGTAAATAAGATCACGACATGCTTTTTTAATGACCACGAAACAATCGGCAACCGGTCTTTATGGTTTAAACCTCGTCGCCAAATTACCCACCCATACACAGCCATGTACATGTAGTATAAGTTAAGCAGCGACTCCATCAATAGTGCGCCATTCCAGTACATTACGGTGTAAATAAAGGTGCTTGCAAACGCGGCAGGCCAACACCATAAGCTCTCTTTAATCGCGAGCAACAAGTACGCCATCGACAACGCCACTGCAATATATTCCCAGTGCGACATTGCCGTAAAGCCAGAGAAAGTTTCGGTTAAAAATTCCATATCACGCCGTCGTTATCGATTACTTAATCATCGCTTGGCGACAAATCACCGTGTAAAAATTTACAAACAAAAATTGCTTTACCAAACTCTTCATAAGAGCGCTTAATTTCAGTGTTAAGTACAGACATGACTAAGTCGTAATCACCAAAAATCTGTGTAGATAGCGTATTAGTAATCACTTTAAGGCCATCATAGCTGTTTACGCGGTCAATAAAGCCTTTAATAAATGGAATGTAATCTTGATGAAGTGGGTATTTACTAATCTCTACAGAAAGTTTCATTTTAAGCTACCGAGTTTTTTAACAGTGTCGCATTGTAACCCGCTTATAGCGACAAGTCATGGCTAAGGCTCGTATTTAGTGTAAAATCAGCCCTATAAATTAAGAGGAGTCATTATGGCACGCCGCATTACATACACATTTAAAAACCAACCTCGCGAAATCAACTTTTCTAAAGACAAGTACCGCGACATGTACCACGCCATTGCGGCAGCTGAGGGAATTGACTTAAGCAATTATTTAAAGATGGAACAACAAATAGAAATGACCTCAAAAGGCTCTGCGGCAGTGCGTAATTTTCGTGATCAAGAGTTTGCAAAAATGGGCTTTAGCGACATCTATTTTATTAAAGAGTAACGTGCTTCGTTACTCTTGATACTCATAGCTGACTCGCGGAGTAATATTACACAGTAGCTCGTAAGGTATGGTACTAGCACACTGCGCTATTTCTTCGACAGGCAGCTCTGGGCCCCACATGATTACTTCGTCACCCACTTGAATATTGTCGCCATTATCGCCAATATCAACTGTTATCATATCCATCGCGACGGTGCCGACAATACCATAGCGTTGTGATTTAATGATCACCGGTGTGCCTTGTCGTGCATGGCGAGGATAGCCATCACCATATCCCATCGCGACAACCGCAAGCTTGGTTGGCTTATCACTGCACCAACGGCCTCCGTAACCAACACACTGATGCGCATCAACATCGCGAATCGCAATGACGCGTGTTGTTAAACGCATCACTGGCGCTAAACCGTGTTCTTTACCCACGCCATTTAGCATCGGCGAGACACCATAAAGCATTAACCCTGGGCGAACCCAATCACCATGCCCATGCGGCCATGCTAAAATACCCGCTGAGTTTGCTAAACAGTGCTGCTGAGCTTTGCCATCCGTTAATGAATCAAATAACGCTATTTGCTGGGTGGTTTTCTCATCGTTTACATCATCAGCACACGAAAAATGCGTCATTAATTTAATATCATCACGTGCATTGTCACTTGCTTTTAAACGATGATAAAACGATTCAAATTGTGATGGTGCAATCCCTAAACGGTGCATCCCTGTATTAATTTTTAACCAACACGCTATCGGTGCATCCAACGTGGCACTTTCAAGTGCAGCCAATTGATTTTCATCATGAATAATGGTCTGAAAGTTATTCGCGAGCAAAATAGGTAAATCGTCTTGATGAAAAAAGCCTTCAAGTAAAACGATTGGTTTTGTTAAACCTCCCGCCCGCAGCGCTAATGCTTCATCAATACGTGCCACTGCAAATGCATCAGCGGCACTTAGGTGCTGGGCAATTTTAACCAAACCGTGGCCATATGCATTGGCCTTTAACACCGCCATCACCTTGCAATTGGGCGCAAAGTGCTTCACTTGCGCTAAGTTATTAGCCAGTGCTTTTAGATTAATTTCGGCGATGGCTAAGCGCATTAATATTCGTCATCCATAGCTGGGCCCGCGTAGTTATCAAAACGTGAGAATTGACCTTGGAACGTAAGACGCACTTTACCGATAGGACCATTACGTTGCTTACCGATTATGATTTCAGCGACCCCTTTTTCGGCACTGTCTTCGTTATACACTTCATCACGATAAATAAACATGATTAAGTCGGCATCCTGCTCGATTGAGCCTGATTCACGTAAGTCAGAGTTGATTGGGCGTTTATCAGCACGTTGCTCTAGCGTACGGTTAAGCTGCGACAGGGCAATTACAGGGCATTGTAGCTCTTTGGCAAGGGCTTTTAATGAACGCGAGATTTCGGCAATCTCTAAGGTACGGTTATCAGATAAGCTCGGAACGCGCATTAGCTGCAAGTAGTCGACCATGATCATACTAATACCGCCATGATCACGTGCGATACGACGTGCACGCGAACGTACATCGGTCGGTGTAAGGCCCGATGCATCGTCAACATACATCTTCCCTTTTTCCATCAATAAGCCCATGGTTGAAGAGAGGCGAGCCCAATCATCATCATCTAATTGGCCTGTACGTACTTTCGTTTGGTTAATACGACCGAGTGAGGCAAGCATCCTCATCATAATTTGTTCTGACGGCATCTCTAGTGAGTAGATAAGCACGGGTTTGTCTTGCGTCATTGCCGCATGTTCAGCTAAGTTCATCGCAAACGTGGTTTTACCCATTGATGGACGTGCAGCAACAATAATCAGATCTGAAGGCTGCATACCCGCCGTCATTTTATCTAGATCGGCATACCCTGTACTTACACCCGTTACACCATCTTGTGGCGATTGATATAACTCTTCAATCTTATCAACCGTTTTTTCTAGAATGCTATGTAAGCTTTGTGGACCTTCGGTACTTTTAGTACGTTGCTCGGCAATTTTGAATACTTTACTTTCTGCAAAATCGAGCAAATCATGGCTTGTGCGTCCTTCTGGACTAAAGCCCGCTTCGGCGATTTCGTTTGCAACACCAATCATTTCACGAATAACGGCACGTTCACGAACGATATTTGCGTATGCGTCGATGTTGGCAGCACTGGGAGTATTTTTTGCGATTTCAGCAAGGTAAGCAAAGCCACCCACATTGCTCAGCTGATTATTTTTTTCTAAGCTTTCAGAAATGGTGATCAAATCAATCGGGTCGCCTGCTTCTGCAAGACTCACCATCGCTTCAAAAATCAATTTATGTGTGCGGGTATAAAAATCCTGCGAGACAACCAACTCAGCAACACGGTCAAACGCTTGATTATCAAGCATTAAACCACCTAAAACAGATTGCTCAGCTTCAATTGAATGGGGAGGAACTTTTAACGTATCGACTTGCTTATCTGGTTTAGCCATATCTTCACAAAACTTAAATTGAATGGCTCTATTCTATCGACTTGCAAAGGCTGTGCAAATAGAAAAGCGGGAAATCTTCCCGCTTTATTGTAATTAAGCTAAACCTTGGTAACTAGACATATTACTCAGTGCTTAGATTAATGACGCTCACCTTAGTGATTATTTTTGTTTGCGCAGTTCTATGCGACCACTAATGGTATCCATTTCAATATCAGCGTTCCCGCCATTAACACTAAACTCAAGATCACTCGATGGTCCATACTTCGCTTTTATTGCTTTATCATCACTTAGCTCATTAACAATTTTGCCGTTTGCATGTGCTTCTATTTCAAACTGGGCTGATACGTCAGCTGGGAAGTAAAACTCCGCATCTCCACTGACAGATTCAAAGCGCACATTTGCACCGGTGAGTAATTTATTAATATGCACTTCGGCTTCGCCGTTCACCGTATTGATACGTAGTTTTTTAATTGCATCAAATGCAAAGTCGATATTACCGTTTACATTTTCAAGACGCACATCTTCGGCTTTGGTTTTTGACTTGATATCGCCATTTACTGCTGTAAAACGCAGCGTACCTTGTGAGTTTTTATCATTAATTTCACCATTCACCGTTTCAAAACGAATATCACCGTTTAGGTCAATCGCATTGACATCACCATTCACCGTTTCAAAACTCATGTTACCGCTAATATCCTGCACCGTTATATCACCGTTCACAGTATCAATGTCGGCGCCTGCTGCCAGCTCTTTGGCACTGACGGTCACATTCACCCCAGCAAATTCGAGCTCACTGCTTTTTGGCATATAAATCGTTAAACGTGAACCGTCGCCTTTGTTCCAGCCACTTATGTTACGTGGCATTTTGACAATAAACTCGACGCGGCTTCCTTCCACATCTAAACGATAACCGTCGGCTTTATCATCTAATTCACCTTCGATTTTTAACATCGGTTTATCCCACCCTTCAATACGCACATCACCACGTTGGTTTTCAATAAAAATGCGCTTATTCGCAGGTATATCAACCTGTTCATTGATTGTTTGTCCTGCCATTGCCATCAGTGGCAGTAATCCTAATGTTAATGCGAGTAGTTTCATGGTTATCACTCCTAAATCGTTTGCCACTTAGGTGCATGCACCTTATTAATTAAATCAAGTTGTTGCTGATAAACCTGCGACAGCATTTGTAATAACGCAGGATTTTCAGGTTCATTTTCCAGTGCTTGCTTAATGGCACTCTCTGCTTCTTCTAATTCTTCAAGCTGCTGCTGCCAATTGTCGGTAAGTGCAGGTTGATTCTGATATTGCACCAACAAGCCCTGTTTTTGCTTCGTAAAATAATCACTCATGGCTATCATCGTATTCGGCTCGGTCTGAGCAACAAACAATTGCACGCTAAGCAGTGCCGCAACACAGCATGCAGCAACGGCTGCAAGCTTATTCCACGTAAAACGTGACTGTTCAGCTTGTTGCTCTGTAGGGTGAGCAATTGCACGCTCAATACCCGGCCATAAGTTTTTATCTGGGCCGATATCTTGCTTAGGTTGATTAAGCGAGTCATTTAAAAACTGTTCAAAATCTGGCTTACTCATTTTCATACCACTCTTTTAATAACTGCCTTGCACGGTGAAACTGCGATTTACTTGAACCAACGGCCATATCAAGCATGCTGGCTATTTCTTCATGGCGATAGCCTTCAATTGCATGGAGTACAAACACCATACGCGCTCGTTCGGGCAATCTGAGTACTAATTTATCAAGGCCATTTAAACCCTGACAGTCCGCTGCACTTTGTTCATCCATGCCACTTTGCTCAAAGCTCACGACTTTCTGTAACCAGTTTTTATGTTTACGAATATAGCTAATCGCAATATTACTCGTCACGCTGTGTAACCAGGTCGTAAACTGTGAGCGCCCATCAAAATTGGCGATTTTGTGCCACAACTGTACAAACACTTCTTGTGTTGCATCTTCGGCGTGCTCTTTATCTGCAATAAGTCGCAAACAAAGGCTGTAAACACGTTTCACATGCAACTCATAAAGTGCTGCATAGGCAACTTGATCGCCGCTTTTTACGCGCTCAATCAAGGTGTGCTCACTTTGCTGTGCAAACGCTTGCTCTGCATCTATCAACATCCTGGATGTTGTCCTTTATGATTATTGTTGTGAATTTAGTGTATTAGACGTAAGGAGGGATTCAAAAGGTTTAAATGAAACTAAATATTTTTTCGAGCAAGTATCACCTTGCTCGAATTAAGTCATTATTGTGCGGGGCTCGGTTCACTCTGTGGCGGTGTTTTGTAGCTCCAGCCTAAAAACACAATCCGTGCAGGGGTTGACGGTTTCCCCCCATTTTGTACTTTAAGCAGACCCGCATCATAGTGCGCCCCACTGCCGCCTGATGAAGTGATCACCGCACCACGAACACTGCCAAATAGCTCGCCACTTCCCGACAATTTTACCGTGGTAAGCGGCGCATAAATTGCGGCATACAAGTTTGCAGCGCCACTAAATTGCACACCATTCACACCGTTAAATGACGAGTAAAACGACAGCGATGGATGCCCACTGGTCGTTAATCCTTCTTGTTCAGTGATCACTTTAGCACCGGCACCAATATTAACTTTCCCCGTTAATAATACAGTAAGACTGCTGTCTTTTTTTATCGTCAGGGTGGTATCACCTTCCATTGAAAAATCACCATCTATCAATAAGATGACATCGCCCCCTGAGACCTCCATTTTGCCATCACTGGTCATTTTCAAACCATCTAAAGCAAATACATACTCTTTAGAATGGCTCCCATGAGATTGATTTTGAATCTTCTTATCAAACAAAAATACATCAGCTAAGGTCGGCACAATAATTTGGCTGCCACCATTGCTGTGAAACCCTTGTTCAGTATTAAACTTAAATAGTTGAGTAGGCCCAACCGAAACAGAATCATACCCAGTGATACCAGCCATTATGTCAGTCATTTTTTCGGGCAAAATTAAAGGGTCACAGTTAGTATCAGGGTTACTCGGATCGTAATCAGGTGCCGTGGGGTCGGCCACAGTGACGGGTTCAACATTCGGGTTTATATTAAATTTACTATTACTGTAATGTACGCCGTCTTGCTGGTTATTGTAGGTGTCTTTAAAGTCACCAGCACCGCCATACATGATATCGAGGGTCTCACCTTGAGTATTATCAATGTAAGTAGACCATTGCATTGTGGCATCACCATTTGCTCTTACTACACCTGAAATGCGGCCACCTCGGTGTTTATAGTAGCCCCGGGTATACACATTTCCATCGACTCGCAGACCACTACCTGGAGAAATATACACCCCCGTATTGGAGTGAATATTACCTATAATGGGCGATGACCCGTTTAAGTAAATTACACCACTAGCTTTTACATCACCTCTAATTGGCGAGTGCCCTGAAAGCACAACATCAGAGTCACCGGCAATAGTTGATACATCACCGTCGTCCGATTTAGTTTCTTCGTAAGTACCTTGGCTTGAATCATAACTGTCGATACTTCCACTGCCTGACAAATTAACCCCTTTACAGCCAACCATCGCATTAGTAAATACCGAGCTGCCTTTAGCACCTTGAATGCCAAAGCGTGCGACTAAATTACTCTGTGCATCGCCTTCAAAGCGCTGCCCTAGACTGGCAATTTCAAGCTCGCCATCAGGGTTTTTAGTAAGGGTTGCACTAAAGGTAGCATCACTCGCAATAATGCCGGTACCAGACGCTAAATTCGTTTTATTAATTAAATCATCAACCGCTAATACGCCTTCACGATTCAGTGTTTGTTGTAATAGTTTAGCTTGCTCAAACACCCCTTTTTCGGCTAGCAAGCGGCTGTTTAACTTTTTCTGAAAATTACCGCTCAAACGTTCTTGCACAATATTTTCACGCAGTGAGCTCAGCACCACAAGACTGGCCATGCTCGTTAAAATCAGCACTGTAATTAAGGTAAAACCATGTTGCTTATTAAACACTGCCACCACCATATGCCTTCAGTAAGATTGTGTTTGTGAGCGCAATATCGATATTTATACCATTGCCGAATTGCCCAGGTAATTGCTCTGGTTTCACACTCACCGTCACTAATTCACCCGCGATATCAAACGATAAGCTCTCGACCCCTGTTAACAAACGCTCCGCAGCTGCGCCATTCAGTGAGCACATTAAGTTATTATCGTTTAAGCTATAAACTTCAGTAACTTGCACTGCGGTAACTTGACCATCACAGGCAATGACACCAGCAGGCTGAGTGATGGTTATCATGCTTTTATCAGCACTAATAACCGGGGTTATTTGAGTTTGCTTAATGCTGCGATTAAACACTTTACTCGTGTAACGAAGCACCTCTTGTGCATTTTCGAGCTCTTTGCTCACCTGAATCGTGCCTTTAATCGCCGAGTAAGACAAACTAATCCCAGCAAGTAAAAATGCTCCCGCAGCCAGCGCCACCATTAACTCGACTAAGCTAAACCCTTTTGTATGTTTTATCATTAACACACCGCCGACAAATCAGGGAAACTCGCATTCAAACTGATCTGGTTCTCAGCATTATCAGTCATGCGTTTATCGACCCAACTAACATTAATTTGCATGTCATTATTGTATACAGCAGGCAGAGTTAGTTCGTAGTCACTAACCTGTGGAGAAAGACTCGCTCTAAAGGTCGCATCTTGAAATAAGCCGGGGTTGTTTTTTTGAATATCACAAATATGCGGCCAAAGTCGCTCTATGCTGTTTTGACCTTGAATAAGCGACACCGTGTAATGAAAACTGTTAGTAGCATACTGAAGCGATTTAAGTTGGGCAGCAGCCAACCCTAATAAAGCGATTCCGGCGATTACCACAGATATCATGACTTCTAGTAATGAAAAACCTTGCTGCTTAATCATGCACATCCTCGCTCTGAACTTTCAACTAACCAGTTTTGGCCACTTTTTAGTACACACATTACATAGTCAGTGGTGTTGCTGTGATTGTCTTTAATATCTATTTGCGCTTGCTGGTTAACCTCGCCACTGGCACTCACGGTCAAGGCTGCTAAATCAACCGTTATGCCCGATTTGGTTACACTAAATTCTTTAAGAACCGTAGCCACGCCCGCTTCATTTAGCGTTACCTGCCAGCGGTTATTATTAACGACTAAGTTAATTTTTCGCTCACGCTTTACTGCTTCACTGCGCGCATATTTATAGACACTATTTAGTTGATTTGCGGTCGTTACAACGCGATCTTGCAAGATTTGCTGGCTAAATGACGGGAAAGCAAGACTAGCCATAATACCAATAATAACCAGTACGACCATTAATTCTATCAGTGTAAATCCGGCCTTTCGTCGCACTTCAACTACTCCCAACAATCATTCTCTGAGGCGGTGTAACTGCCATCATGTTTCACAGTGAGATCACCACAACGATCACTTGCTTGCGCCGAACCAGACTTTGGTGATGCTTTTAAACTATAACCACGGTTTTTAAAGTCACTGATTGCACCGGCGACTTTATCTGTAGGGGTGTAAGTGAAAGTATAAAAATCAGTATTTTGTGCCGTAAATGCGTTAGGGTAACCACCATTTCTTGAATAAATACGCTCAAGACTCGCGCTATATTGCAATAACTCTTGTTGTATGTCGGCACGGCGACTGCGTTGCATTTGTTCGGTATAAACAGGTAACGCTACGCTATATAAAATACCTAAAATAGCGATAACGATCAGTATTTCAACAAGTGTAAAACCACGGTGTTTTCCCGATGATAATGTCTCCTTCAACTTTCATTCCTTACAACTTTTTTATGAAACCACTATAAATGACAGCGCTGTCGCTGTCAATTTAACCAATTCTAACTAACTAGCCTGATTATACTAACTAAAAATAAAAAATTAAGACAAAAGGCTGCTTGTGTTTAAAATAGGTAAACAAAACCCCATTCCATTAAACATTAATGCAAATAGCACAACTATTGACAGGAAAGCAAAGCAAAAAGAGTAGTAAGTAAGTAAGTAAGTAAGTAAGTAAGTAAGTAAGTAAGTAAAATTTAGATACAAAAAAGCCGCGCTTAATAAAGCGCGGCTTTTTTTCTACTTAATATTGCTATTAAGCTTCAGCGATAACGATTACTTTGATAGTAGCCGTAACGTCTGAGTGTACTGCGATTGCAACGTCAAATTCGCCAGTCTCACGGATAGTACCTAGAGGTAAACGAACTTCTGATTTTGCAACTTCAACGCCAACAGCTGAAATAGCTTCAGCGATGTCGCGAGTACCGATAGAACCGAATAACTTGCCTTCGTCACCAGCTTTAGAAACTAGTGTAACTTCAGCTAATGCTTCTAACTTGTCAGCGCGAGCTTGAGCAGCAGCTAGATCTTCAGCGATCTTAGCTTCTAACTCAGCACGACGTGCTTCGAAAGTTTCGATGTTAGCTTTAGTTGCAGGAACTGCCTTACCTTGTGGGAAAAGGAAGTTACGTGCGAAGCCAGATTTAACTACAACCTGGTCACCTAGGCCACCTAGGTTTGCGATCTTGTCTAGTAGAATAACTTGCATGTCTCTACACCTTTTAAAAACTGTTAATCCGCTGCTTACTTATGTAAGTCAGTGTATGGAAGAAGGGCTAAGTAGCGAGCACGCTTGATAGCAGTTGCTAGCTGACGCTGATATTTAGCGCTAGTACCTGTGATACGGCTAGGTACGATTTTGCCACTTTCTGTAACATAGTTTCTAAGAGTAGCTAGATCTTTATAATCGATTTGTTGTACGCCTTCCGCTTTAAAGCGGCAGAACTTACGACGTCTGAAATAACGTGCCATGAGTTTAATTCCTCAAAAAATTCTTTCTATATGCTGAGCATGCAAGACCAATTGGCTTAAACCATTTCGGCCTTCGTGTCGGTTTAAAAAACCCGTCACTTGCACTTGTTGCCCAACGTGCAATTGTTGAGTCTGTTGTTGCATTGGCGTGCCACTGGCAACAACTTGAAGCCTGACATAACTATTACGGTTAAGGTCTGCTTCAACTTGCATCGATTTATGTTCAAGAACAAAAATACAATGCGGTATACCAGCAGGGCTTTGACTATATTTTGGGGTTTTACATACAACCCCAGATAACGTCAGCTGATTCATAAAAGGATTAACCGGTTGGCTCATCTTAGTGTCTCAACTGCAAGCGCCATGCTTGGACTCAAAACGATTAAGCAGCTGGTGCTTCTTTCTTCTCTTCTTTCGCAAGAGGAGATGCTTCAGTTACAGCGTCTTTAGTACGCATAACTAAGTTACGAAGCACTGCATCGTTGTAGCGGAAAGTAGTTTCTAGCTCGCTGATTACTTCAGTAGGTGCTTCAACGTTCATAAGAACATAATGAGCTTTGTGAAGCTTGTCGATTGGGTAAGCCAATTGACGACGGCCCCAGTCTTCAAGACGGTGGATAGTACCACCAGCTTCAGTGATAGAACCAGTATAACGTTCGATCATACCAGGTACTTGCTCACTCTGATCAGGGTGAACCATGAATACGATTTCGTAATGACGCATGGATATTCCTTACGGTTAATAGAGCCTTCTACCGTTTCGGCCAGTCGGTTTAAGGCAAGGAATTAAATTTAATAAGCCGAAATGAGCGCGCATTTTACGCTTAGATTGATAATTAAGCAAGATAAAACAGCAAGCCAAGTTGCAATCTTATAAATATTTGCAATAGCTTAATTTTCTAAGGTAGTTAAGCATAAAACAAAAAACCCAGCCGAGGCTGGGTTTTTGAGATTCTGAAAAACTAAAATTACTTGATTTTAGCTTCTTTGAAAATCACGTGTTTACGAGCTTTAGGATCGTATTTTTTGATTTCCATTTTTTCAGGCATGTTACGCTTGTTCTTGTCGGTAGTGTAGAAAAAACCAGTACCAGCAGTTGAAACTAAACGGATCTTATCGCGCATGATTCAGTTCCTTAAACTTTTTCGCCACGAGCACGGATTTCTGTAAGAACCGCGTCGATGCCTTTTTTATCGATAATACGCATACCTTTAGTCGTAGTGCGTAATGTTACAAAACGTTTTTCACTTTCAACCCAAAAACGGTGAGTTTGTAGGTTAGGTAGGAAACGACGTTTAGTCGCGTTTCTCGCGTGTGAACGGTGGTTACCAACCGCTGGACGCTTACCTGTAACTTGACATACTTTAGACATGTCTATATATCTCCAATAACTTCGCTCGAGCTTAATTTTCCCTTAGGCCATGTATTTGTGCCCCGGGATAAATCGAAGGGCGCTCTTTATACAGCTTATACAGGCAAAGATCAAGTAACAGATCTTATCCAATCAGCTCATGTGTAAATTTGATAGCGGCTAATTATAATGATCGAAAGCCCTTAGGGAAAGTAAAAACTGCATTTAAATTAAACTAATTTCTAAAAACAGCCTAAACTGCTCATTTTTAACACACTCTCTCGGGCATACAGCCTTATATAAGCCCTCGCTCGGCAAAAGAAACACAATTTTTACCGCCCACAATGATGTGATCCAGCACATTTATGTCAACCAACGACAGCGCTTGCTGTAATTTTTGCGTTATGAACTTATCGGCTTGACTGGGCTCTGCCACACCACTTGGGTGGTTATGAGCCAAAATAAGTGCCGCTGCATTATTTCTTAATGCGGCTTTAACCACTTCGCGAGGATAAACAGATGCGGCATTAATTGTGCCATAAAATAGCACTTCATCTTTAATCAACTGGTTTTGGCTGTCTAAGTACAGCACCATAAACACTTCTTGCTGTAACCCCCGTAGTTTAATTGTTAGGTAGTCGTACACCGACTGAGGCGAATTAAATACAGCCTCTCTATGACATTGCTCGAGCATGTATCGCCGGCTCAGCTCTAATACGGCTTGTAATTGTACGTACTTTGCAGCACCTAGGCCCCTTTGTGCACAAAACTCATGCTCTGTGGCATTAAACAAGTTGTGCAATGTACTATTTATACGCAATAGATGCTCAGCCAACTCAACCGCGTTCATGCCCGGCACGCCAGTACGTAAAAATATCGCTAATAACTCAGCATCTGAAAGCGCTTTAGCTCCCTGTAAAAGCAGCTTCTCACGTGGTCTCTCTGCCAATGGTAAATCCGTTAATGGCATCATTTGTCCCTAAAAACATTACTTTGGTCATTAAACTGTAATATAAAATCCAGTTTTTTCCTGTCTTTAAAAAAGAAAACTTCATGCAATCGGCAAAGATTTGCTATCGTTAGCCCATATCGACAAAGGTAAAATTTCACGTAATGACAAAATCAGTTAATAAAAAAATCCTGTTAGGTATGAGTGGTGGCATTGCAGCCTATAAATGTGCAGAACTTGTTCGTCGTTTAAAAGACGCCGGCTGCGACGTTAAAGTGGTCATGACCGACTCAGCCAAACATTTTATAACACCACTGACAATGCAAGCTGTGAGTGGAGAAATTGTCTCTGATTCATTACTTGACCCTGCAGCCGAAGCAGCAATGGGACACATTGAATTTGCCAAATGGGCTGACCTGATTTTAGTCGCCCCCGCAACCAGCAATATCTTAGCGAAAATGGCGATGGGCATTGCCGATGATTTACTGACTACGTTATTGTTAGCCACACCTGCTAAAGTAGCGGTTGCTCCTGCAATGAACCAACAAATGTATGCTCACCCAGCGACTCAAGCAAACCTTAGAACTCTCAAAGATCGCGGCATCGCAATTTGGGGACCCGGTAAAGGTGAGCAAGCCTGTGGTGATGTAGGTGCCGGAAGAATGTTAGAACCTCATGAACTAGTGGCGCTGTGTACGCAACCAGACATTGAGCCATTATTGGCAGGTAAAACAATCACAATTACCGCTGGCCCCACGCGTGAAGCCCTCGATCCTGTGCGTTATATTTCGAATCATAGTTCAGGCAAAATGGGTTATGCCCTTGCAGAAGCAGCGCTTGCTTTAGGTGCTAAGGTCAACCTTATTTCAGGGCCCGTCGCAATTACAGCACCCGCGAATGCAAAGCTCACCAATATTGAAAGCGCTGAGCAACTTTTAACTGCGTCGATGGAACTTGCGGTGCAGTCTGATGCTTTTATTGGGTGTGCTGCTGTCGCCGATTACCGCGCAGCCGCAATTCAAGATCAAAAAATGAAAAAACAAGGTGACGAACTCACGCTCACTTTAGTCAAAAACCCTGATGTGATCGCAAACGTAGCTGGGCTTAGTAAAAACCGCCCTTACACTGTTGGCTTTGCAGCAGAAACGCAAGATGTGGCTAGCTACGCCCAAGGTAAATTAAAAAACAAAAACCTCGACATGATCTGCGCGAATGATGTGTCAAAAGAAGGTCTTGGCTTTAATTCTGATCATAATGCTTTAACACTGTTCTGGCATAATGAGCAGCTAGATTTAGCCATGGGTAGTAAAAAGGATCTCGCGATGAGCATAATGACTGAGCTTGCCAAGCGTTTGTAAAAATGCTGGAAAGAAGCTGAATAAAACATTAACATAAGCGCCTCATTTGCACAAAAAATGGCTTGTCTGACTCTACTGAGCACAAGTAATAAATTATAAGAAAGGAATGGTCATGCCTGCGACAAAAAGAAGTAATCGCAAAGAGCAGATTCTGCAAGCACTCGCACAAATGTTAGAAACCAGCCCAGGTCAACGTATCACCACCGCAAAATTAGCGGCTGAAGTGGGCGTGTCTGAAGCTGCGTTATATCGTCATTTTCCGAGTAAAGCACGGATGTTTGAAGGCCTAATAGAATTTATTGAAGATACGCTGTTATCACGCATTAACCTCATATTAGAAAATGAGAAAGAAAGCCAAACCCGTGTTTATAATATCTTGCTGTTATTATTAGCCTTTGCTGAGAAAAACCCAGGAATTACTCGCATATTAACCGGCGATGCCCTGCAAGGTGAGCAAGAGCGTTTACGCGAACGAGTGCAAGGCTTATTCGAAAAGCTTGAAACACAATTTAAGCAAGTATTGCGTGAGCGAAAACTACGTGAAGGCAAAGCATTTCAATCAGACGAAACCACGTTAGCCAACTTCTTACTTGCCTATGTCGAAGGTAAGATGAATCAATTCGTGCGTAGCGACTTTAAAGCAAAGCCAAGCTCACAATTTGAAAAGCAATGGCCAGAATTACAAAAAATCTGGTTGTAAAACAAGCTTTATAAGCGCGATGTCATATCGCGCTTAATCCCCCACCTTTTCAGTGTCCCCCAGAAGCGAGTCCTCGTAGCTCATTTCTCGTAAGTAATAACTTTAACCCACCTTAGGAAACTGGCAACTTATCGTATCTACTCGAATTGTTTATTAAAAACGCTACACTGGGGCATAAACTTAAAAACAATGAGAAAGGTAAATGAAAGCGCAATTATCACTTTTGAGCTTAGCCTTGGTGACTAGCCTAGGCAGCACACAAGTCAGTGCTAAGGAAGCCCTGCAATTTAAAGACGTGTTTGATTTTAAATACGCAAAAGGCACACAACTGTCTGAAGATGGTCGTATCTTAACCTTGAGTGCAGACCCTTATCGCGGCAATGCACAAGGCCAAGTATACACGCTTAATAACAATGCCTTACTAAGCACCGTTGAACGCGGTACGCGCCCTACTATTAATAAAGCAGCAAACTGGGTCGCGTTTACACAAGTACCAACCCTACTTGAAAAAGAAACCACCAAGAAAAAAGATGAGCTAAAAAACAACCTAGTTTTAGTGAATACTAAAGACGGTGAGCAACAAACGTTTAACGATGTAAAAGATTATGCGTTATCAGATGATGGCGTATGGCTTGCTTACCGTCTTGATCAAAAAGCAGATAAAACTGAGGCCAAAGACGACCAAGAAAAAGACGAAAACAGCAGCGAAATCAAGCCAGACAAAAAAGATAAACGCTTTGATTTAGTGCTTGTTAACCTTCAAGACAAAACCACTCACACTATAAATAATGTATTTAGCTATGCGATTAGCAGCACTGGCGAGCAATTATTAGCAAGCCAAAGCTTTAGTGATGGTGCCGACAACCAAATTGTATTAGTCGACTTAACAAATAGTTTTAATACCAGTGTATTAATTGATGAGCCAGGTGTGGTTGCAAACAAAATTGCATGGCAACCTAACAGCAATACCGCAGCGCTTTTAGTGGGTAATTATGTAAACGATGATACAAGACGTCGCGACCACAGCTTACAGCTTTTAGAAAACGGGGCTCTATCAACCATTAACTCTGCAGATAGCAGCTGGACTATCGGTAAAACAGCCTCACTCACATGGTCTGAAGACGGTAAGCGTCTATATTTCGAGAATCACCCAAAACTGGCTGATAAAGTAAAAGCCAAAGAGTATACAGACGAAGCCTCTTTATATGATTTCGATACAATTCGCGACCATAAAGGCTTAAATGTTTGGCACAATAAAGACGTTGAAATTAAACCTCGTGAAGAACAACAGTGGAATGAGGCTAACAAACTTCGTCACTACCAAGCGGTTTACCACGTAAACGGTAAACAGGTTGTACAATTAAGTACACCCAATATGCCCGAGGTATCACTTAACACTAATCGTGACGCGCTTTTAGGCTACTCAGACCTGCCGTATTTAGAGCGTGTTATGTATGGTGGTTTCTTTGCTGATTACTTCAGTGTTGACGTTAAAACAGGTAAACAAACACCTATCGTCAGTGACTACCCCTTTAGACCCAGCCTTGCGCCAAATGGTCAATACGCGGCATTTTTTAAAGACAGCCACGTTCAGCTAAAAGACCTAGGTAACAACAAAGTTTCGACGTTATCTAAGGCAATTAACGCTATTTTTGCCGATGATAAGCATGACTACCCATCACCTCAACCGGGTTATGGTTTTGCAGGCTGGTTAAACGACAGCAGCCAAGTACTGGTTTACAGCAAATTTGATATTTGGGCTTTTGATGTCGCAACACAAAAGGCAACGCGCTTAACACAAGGTAAAGAAACAAATACCCAATATCGTGTTATTAAACTTGATAAAGACCACGTTGGCTTTGCTAAAGACGACACATTATTACTAAGCGCAACTAACTTACAAGATAAGCAAACCGAAATTGCCAAGCTTGACTTAACAAGCAATAAAGTAAGCAAAGTACTGTCGGGTAAAAAGCGCTATGATGTGGTGAAAAAAGCTAAAAATGCCGACAAATACCTCTTTACTGCGCAAACGTACCAACAATTCCCTGATTACTACCAAGCAGATTTTAGCTTCAAAAACCCACAGCGTGTGACGAACCTAAACCCACAAATTAGCAACTTTGCTTGGGGCGAAAAACCTGAACTTATTAGCTATAAAGGCTTTGATGGTGAAGACTTACAAGGTGTTCTAATCAAGCCGGCAGGCTACAAAAAAGGCGACAAAGTGCCCGTCGTTGTGTACTTCTATCGCTATATGAGCCAGCGCATGTATGACTTCCCGAAAATGGAGTTAAATCATCGCCCTAACTTCCCTATGTTTACTTCGAATGGTTACGCCATTTTCTTACCGGATATCCGCTTTGAAATTGGTCACCCAGGTAAATCATCGACCCAAACCATGATTAACGCGACTCAAAAACTGATTGATTTAGGCATTGCCGATCCTAATAAAATAGGTTTACAAGGTCACTCATGGGCAGGCTACCAAAGCGCCTTTATGATCACCCAAACAGATATGTTTAAGGCGGTTGTATCGGGTGCACCTGTATCGAACATGACCAGTGCTTACAGCGGTATTCGCTTAAAATCAGGTCTTGCGCGTCAGTTCCAATACGAAACGGGGCAAAGCCGCATTGGTAAAACATTATTTGAAGCACCTGAACTTTACATCGAGAACTCACCGGTATTCTTTGCAGATAAAGTAAACACACCTATTTTAATTATGTTTGGTGACAAAGATGACGCCGTACCCTGGCACGAAGGCGTACAGTACTATTTGGCACTGCGTCGTGCAGGTAAAGATGCTACGTTCTTACAGTATGAAGGCGAGCCACATCACTTGAAGAAATTCCCTAACCAGGTGGATTTTTCAATTCGCATGATGGAATACTTTGACCATTATCTAAAAGGTAAACCCGCCGCTGAGTGGATCAAAAACGGCGTACCCTTTATTAAAGAATAGACAATAAGCTGAATATCAGCTTATCTTCCCCCTTCCAGAGCCAGCATTGTTGCTGGCTTTGTTCTATAAAATCAATCATTCCATCTATTTTTTCGATTTTATCAATCGATTTAAACCCCAGTTTGTAAGTGGAAAGTTAACCAGAACAGCTCTATATTTCACGCAACTTCCAACTGGAGACAACACAATGTTAAAAAAATCAACCTCAGCATTTTCAAAAGTCGCTGTTGCTGTTTCATTACTCATCGCAACAAATGTACACGCCACTAACGACATCAAATCAAACCAATTTTGGTGGCCAGAGCAACTCGACTTAAGTCAACTGCGCGCACACGGCGCTGAATCAAACCCAATGGGTCCTTACTTTGACTACAAAAAAGAATTTTTAAAGTTAGACCTTAATGCAGTGAAAGCCGATATTGAAAAAGTGCTTACTGACTCTCAAGACTGGTGGCCTGCCGACTACGGTCACTATGGTCCATTCTTCATTCGTATGGCGTGGCACGCATCAGGTACTTACCGTACATTCGATGGTCGTGGTGGCGCTGGCGGTGGTCAACAACGTTTCGACCCACTAAACAGCTGGCCAGATAACGCCAACTTAGACAAAGCGCGTCGCTTACTTTGGCCTATTAAACAAAAATATGGTCGCAGCATCTCATGGGCTGATTTAATGGCGCTAACAGGTAATGTGGCACTTGAATCAATGGGTTTCAAAACATTCGGCTATGCCGGTGGTCGTGAAGACGATTGGGAGCCAGATTACGTTTACTGGGGCCCTGAAGGCAAAATGTTAACTGACGAGCGCCGCGACAAAAAAGGCAAACTAAAAGGTCCATTAGCAGCGGTTGAAATGGGTTTAATCTATGTGAATCCAGAAGGTCCACATGGCAACCCAGACCCACTTCTTGCGGCTGATGATATTCGCTTATCGTTTGGTCGTATGGCAATGAACGATGAAGAAATCGTTGCACTTATCGCAGGTGGTCACAGTTTTGGTAAAGCACACGGTGCGAAAAAAGCGACTTGTTTAGACAAAGAACCCGCCGCAGCCGCTATCGAAGAGCAAGGTTTAGGTTGGAAAAACAAGTGCGGTAAAGGTCACTCAGAAGATACTGTTACTTCAGGTCTTGAAGGTGCATGGACCGTGACGCCAACGCAATGGTCAATCAACTACTTACAAAACTTATTTGCATTTGAGTGGGTTAAAACAAAAAGCCCAGCAGGCGCAACACAATGGATCCCAGAAAATGGTCAAGCGTCTAACCTAGTGCCAGATGCGCACATTAAAGGTAAGCGTCATGCGCCTATCATGTTCACAACTGATATCGCGTTAAAGGCAGATCCCGCGTTTCGTAAAATTTCAGAGCGTTTCTTAAACGACCCGAAAGAGTTCGAACTAGCGTTTGCTAAAGCATGGTTCAAGCTAAACCACCGTGACATGGGCCCACGCGCTCGTTACTTAGGTGACTTAGTGCCAGAAGAAGTGCTAATTTGGCAAGATTACATTCCTGAAGTTGACCACAAGCTAGTTGATAGCAAAGACATCGCGTCACTTAAAGCAAGCATTTTAGATTCGGGTTTATCTGTATCTGAACTGGTACGTGTGGCGTGGGCATCAGCAGCAAGCTACCGCGATACTGACATGCGTGGTGGTGCAAATGGGGCACGTATTCGTTTTGCTCCACAAAAAGATTGGCCAGTAAACAACCCGAAAGAAGTGGCAAATGTACTGAGCAAGCTTGAGAAAATCCAAACTAAGTTCAATAAAAATGCAGCAGGTGGAAAAGAAATTTCACTGGCAGATATGATTGTTCTGGGTGGCGCGGCTGCTATCGAAAAAGCAGCAAGTGATGCAGGTTTTTCTATTGCAGTACCATTCAAGCCAGGTCGTATGGACGCATCACTCGAAATGACTGACGTTGAATCGTTTGAAGTACTTGAGCCAACGGCAGACGCGTTCCGTAACTACTACAGCTCAGCATGGAAATCACCTGCTGAAATGTTAGTTGAGCGTGCTGATTTACTAAGCTTATCGGTGCCAGAAATGACAGCACTACTAGGTGGTATGCGTGCCCTTAACGCTAATACTAACCAAACACAACACGGTGTATTCACGAAAAAACCTGGCACATTAAGCAACGATTTCTTCGTTAACCTGCTCGATATGTCAACGAAGTGGTCTAAGTCATCTGAAGAAGGTGTTTACGAAGGCCGTGACCGTCAGTCAGGCAAGCTTAAGTGGACAGCAACACCAGTAGACTTAATCTTTGGGTCTAACTCAGAGCTACGCTCTATTGCTGAAGTGTATGCATCTGACGATGCTAAACAAAAGTTTGTTGACGACTTCGTTGCAGCATGGACTAAAGTAATGACGCTAGACAGATTCGACCTACGTTAATACCAATACCAACTCGCTTAATTCAGTATTATTGCGCGTTGGTATTCATTTTTCGCAACCGATTAGGCCGCTTTTACAGCGGCTTTTTTTATTTTGGATAAAATTCGCTCGACAATGCAGCTGATTACGTTAAAAATAACACTTTATTAATAAACAATTTAGCCATAGGCACCAAGGATGATCGCACGTTTATTATTGCTATTTTTTATCAGCCACTCCTTCTTTGCCTTTGCACAAAATAGCCCTACCACATCCGTTGACTCCGTTATATCACTCAACAATGAACAGGTTAACTTAACACGTTTCGATATGAGTTATTTTATTGATAAAACAGGAAAAATGACACTATCGCAAATACAAAATCAAACATTCACAGCCAGTAAAAATGAGCTCACTCTGGGCACCAATGCCAAAACAACGTGGTCAAAAATAACCGTCAAAAACAACGACAGCGATACCTTACGTTTATTTATTCACAACCCCGATGCTTACCATCTAGAAGAGGTAGGATTTTACGAAACCCACAATGGGCAACTCATTAATCAATCTGAAATTCAACTAGATACATCGGGTCCAAAAGCCAATATGTTCGGCGGCAGTGCTGTGTTTTCGTTCTATATTGCCCCACAGCAGCAAAAAACCATTTATGTAAAAAGCGTTACTTTTTCGCATCAATGGTTTGCTCTAAATATTTATAATGAAGAGCATTCAAAACGCGCCCTAGTTGGCAACGGCAACTACATTGCATTACTGGTTGGCATGATGCTAGCGCTGATGATCTATAACTTTTTCTTGTACTTATCGGCACGTAAAATAGAAAATATTGTTTACGCCTTGTATTTAATATCGGGCACGGTATGGGTGGCGCTTTCGTATGGCGTAGCTGCTAACTTTTTTGGCATTTTTAGTGCTGAAGTACTGCAACTTAATTCTAGTTTGCTCAGTATGCCCAGCTTTTTAGTAATTTTTGTGATGCTAATTTTCGAAACTAAAAAGCATTACCCAAAAGAGCATATAGCCCTGTCGCTCATTCTCGTATTACTAGTTGGCGACTTTATCTACAGTTTATTCGATGTCGTTGGCGCACTAAAACCAGCCAGCACCCTTGCCGCAATGATGATGACCGTCACCTTTGGTGTCTCTATTTCACTGTGGCGAAAAGGGGATCCACTCGCCAAATATTTTTTACTTGGCCATTCACTGTTCGTTATATTCAATATGCTGGCCGTGCTTTATTACAAAGGTATCACCGACGCGAACGTGATAAACAGTCATGGCGTCGGCATAGGTATTTTACTCGAAGCATTAATGATGGCGTTTATATTGTCTTACCGTATAAAAACGCTCGAAAAAATCAAAGCACAGCAAAAAGAATTAACGCGCCTTGTCGATACCGACCCAATGACAGGCCTGTATAATCGACGCTACTTTGATAGAAAAAGTGAAGAGCTCATTGCAGCAATGGCAAGCAATCATCAAGAGTTAACGCTGATCATCGCCGATCTCGACCATTTTAAAGCCATTAACGACACTTATGGCCATGATATTGGCGATAAAGTCATTATTGAGTTTGCAAACATACTCACTACACAACAACGAAAAGACGATATAGCCTGCCGCTACGGCGGTGAAGAATTTGTACTTTTACTGCATTGCAGCCTACACGACGCCAAAGCCGTGGCCGAGCGCATCCGCGAAAAAGCAGCAAACACCCGCATCAAAAGCAATGATGCTCAAGCCGTAAAGTTTACCGTAAGCCTAGGCGTTCACAGCGTTGCCCATGCCTCAACCACAATAAAAGAAACCCTATCAATTGCCGACAAAGCGCTTTATAAAGCAAAAAACAATGGCCGAAACTGTGTTGAAGTAGCGGTGTAAGCGAGTTCACATAACGGTAATGAACAAGTTATTCACCGTCGATCATTTTATACAACTGCCCGTTTAAAGCACTTCGCACATACTAAGCCCAACTAATAAGCAAAAGCGGAATTGGCGCAAAGCCGAGCGACTAGAGTCTATTATCAACAATACTGCCCTGCTGCAAAGCCACAGCTCCAAGCGTATTGGAAGTTGTAGCCGCCTAACCAGCCGGTAACGTCGGTAACTTCGCCGATAAAGTAAAGGCCGGGTGACTTTTTGGCTTCGAAGGTTTTTGAGCTTAACTCATCGGTGTCTACACCGCCTAGCGTGACCTCTGCTGTACGATACCCTTCGGTGCCGTTAGGTTTTATTTGCCAATTGTGGATGTAGTCGTGCAGCGCATCTATTTGCGTGTGGGTTAGCTGATTAACATTACAATCAGGAATTGCTTTGGTGTCGTGCAGCATCTCTACAAAACGCTTTGGCAATATCGTCGCGAGGGTATTTTTTAGCGACTTTTGGCCTTGGCTTTGACGCCACTCTTCAAGCTGCTGTTTTAAATCGAGCGCTGGTAATAAATTAATATACACACTCTGCCCTGCGCGCCAAAACGAGCTAATTTGTAAAATAGCAGGTCCCGACAAACCTCGGTGAGTAAAGAGTATGTTTTCTTTAAATTGTGTACCGTCTTCACTTGTTACCACACACGGAATACTGATCCCCGATAGTCCATCAAAACGGTCTTTATCGTGCTGGTGCAAAGTGAATGGCACAAGCGCTGCCATTGTGGGTAAAACCGTTAAGCCAAATTGCTCAGCAATTTTGTAGCCAATGGGCGATGCACCCAGTTTTGGCATTGTTAAGCCACCCGATGCAACCACCAGCGATTCACATTGATAAGTATCTTGCTCGGTTATTACCTCATACCCTGCATCAGTTTTTGTGACGCTAAGCACTTCGTTGCGCAGGGCAATGTTCACACCCGCCCACTCACATTCGGTCAATAAAATATCAACGATATCTTGAGCGCTGTTGTCACAAAATAATTGACCCAGTGTTTTATGGTGATACGCCAAACCATGGCGGTCTACCAACTCAATAAAGTCGTGTTGGGTATAGCGACTTAAACACGACTTTACGAAATGAGGGTTTGTACATAAGTAATTATCTGGGCTGGCATTTTCATTGGTGAAGTTACACCGTCCACCACCGCTGATTAAAATTTTACGGCCCGGCTTTTTACCCATATCAAGCACTGTAACCGCTCGGCCTCGGTAACCTGCTTGTGCTGCACACATTAAACCTGCGGCACCGGCGCCAATCACAATTACATCTACTTGGGT
This sequence comes from Pseudoalteromonas sp. MBR-15, assembly GCF_053628915.1. NCBI lineage: Bacteria > Pseudomonadati > Pseudomonadota > Gammaproteobacteria > Alteromonadales > Pseudoalteromonadaceae > Pseudoalteromonas > Pseudoalteromonas sp. MBR-15. The sequence continues at coordinate 42,623 of NZ_JBRJHH010000013.1, read as the reverse complement.
CATTACTCATACTCATTAAAAAATTTAGCTGATTATAACAAGTTATTTTATACGCGGTGTTAACAGAAAGGTGTTTTTACAAAAAAGATAAACCTAAAAAACGAAATAAAGCAAAAACTCTAAATAGAAAAATTAAAACTTTAGAATGAGAAAACCGCCTTAAAACCCAGTTAAAAGTCAGATTTAGCCATCTATACACTTGTTTATAACTAAAATAGAGACAAACATAACAAAACGATATTTTAACTTAATTTACATTTATTTTACCTTTGTCCCCCTTCGCGAAAAACATTGCGAAGGAACTTATAACAATCTAGGGATCATTATGACAACTAACAATAACTTAAAAAAGTGCGCAATCGCACTGAGCCTCACTGCGTTGTTTGGGACGACGGCAGCGATGGCAACGCCAAACCAAATGATGTCACCGTCTATGGCGGAAACAGCCGCTAAGCTACAAGGCCAAGACGGTTTTGGTACACAATTCATCATTAAATACAAAAATAACAATGATGAAATGATGACTATGTCGGCTGCAGAACAAACGCCGATGCTAATGAACAAAAAAGCGCAAGGCTTTGTTAAAAACTTCACAAGTAAAAAAGGCCAAGTGAAAGCACAATATGTGCGTGCAATGGCAATGAGCAATCACCACGTTATGCGTGCTGATAAAAAGCTATCAGCTGAAGAAGCTCAAGAGTTTATGCAAGAAATGGTTGCAACGGGTAACGTTGAATACATCGAAATTGACCAAATGTTAAAGCCATTTGCAACGCCTAACGATCCACGTTATTCAGATCAGTGGCATTATTATGAGCAAGCTGGTGGTTTAAACCTGCCTACAGCATGGGATACAGCAACAGGGAGTGGCGTTGTGGTTGCGGTACTTGATACGGGTTACCGCCCACACATTGATTTAAATGCCAACATTTTACCGGGTTACGACATGATCTCTAACCTATCGGTAGCAAATGACGGTGGCGGTCGCGATAGCGATGCACGTGACCCAGGTGACGCAATTAGTGCTAATGAGTGTGGTTATACACACGGCGCACAAAGCTCAAGCTGGCATGGTACGCACGTTGCGGGTACTGTCGCTGCTGTGACTAACAACGGTGAAGGTGTTGCGGGTGTTGCGTATGACGCCAAAGTTGTGCCTGTACGTGTACTTGGTAAATGTGGTGGTTTAACATCAGACATCGCCGACGGTATCATCTGGGCATCAGGTGGTTCTGTATCTGGCGTTCCTGCGAATGCAAACCCTGCTGATGTTATCAATATGAGTTTAGGTGGCAGCGGTTCATGTAGCTCTACAACACAAAGTGCTATCAACCAAGCTCGTAATAACGGCACTGTGATTGTAATTGCAGCAGGTAACGATAACGACAACTCAGCTAACTATAATCCTGGTAACTGTAATGGCGTAGTAAACGTTGCGTCAGTTGGCCGTAACGGTGGCCGTGCTTATTACTCAAACTACGGTAGTAATATTGATGTTGCTGCACCGGGTGGCGCGCAAAGCTTTGCTAACGATTCAGAAGGTGTGTTATCAACTCACAACTCAGGCTCAACTAGCCCTTCAAGCGACAGCTATCACTATTCACAAGGTACGTCGATGGCTGCTCCACACGTTGCCGGTGTCGCTGCGCTTATTAAGCAAGCGAAACCTTCTGCAACGCCTGATGAAATAGAAAGCATTTTAAAATCAACAACTCGTGCTTTCCCAGCAACATGTACTAGCTGTGGTACTGGTATTGTAGATGCGGCAGCAGCGGTTGCGGCGGCGTCGGGTACTACACCTCCACCGCCAACAGGTAACGTGTTAGAAGATGGTCAAGCTCTTACGGGTCTTAGTGGTGCGGCTAGCAGCCAAACTTTCTACACAATGGAAGTTCCAGCTGGTGCTACAAACGTAACATTCACTATGAGTGGTGGTACAGGTGATGCCGACCTTTACGTTCGTGCAGGTAGCGCACCAACAACATCAACATACGATTGTCGCCCATACAAAGGGGGTAATGAAGAAGTATGTTCGATTGATAACCCAACTGCAGGCACTTATCACGTTATGCTTAACGGCTACTCTGCTTATTCAGGTGTGAGCCTAGTGGGCGATTTAACAACATCTGGTGGTACAGGTGCACCTCAAGCAGGTGGCGGCACGGTTACTGATATTTCTGCAAGTGCGGGTCAGTGGAAACACTACACACTAGAAGTACCAGCAGGCATGGCAAGCTTCACTGTTACGACATCTGGTGGCACTGGTGATGCTGACTTGTTTGTTAAATTTGGCAGCCAGCCTACAACATCAAGTTATGACTGTCGCCCGTACAAAAATGGCAATGCTGAAACATGTACATTCAGTAACCCACAAGCAGGTACGTGGCACTTAAGCTTAAATGCGTATCGCACCTTTTCAGGTGTAACACTTGATGCACAATATCAGCCTTAATGGTTGAATACTCCCGTTTCCCCTGGGACTTTTAGCCGGACTCTCGTCCGGCTTTTTTGTACTTATAGCTTTTCTAAAATAGCCTCAGCACGACTTACTGCAAACTCTTTATCTTGTTCAACAAATAAGCCTGCTACCGTTTGGTTTTCTACGATCATTGCATAACGCGTCGAACGGATACCACCAAAACTCGCGGTATCTTTATCTAAACCAAGCGCTTTAGTAAAACTGGCATCACCATCGGCTAACATACGAATGTGTTCAGCGTTGTGCGCCTCACCCCATGCCTTCATTACAAACGCGTCGTTTACCGATACGCAGTAAATAGCATCAACACCTTTCGCCATAATTTTATCGGCAAGTGCCACAAATTCAGGTAAGTGTGCATTTGAGCACGTTGGTGTGAAAGCACCAGGCACTGCAAATAAAACCACTTTCTTGCCTGCAAACAAAGACTCTGTTGAATGCGTTTGCATTCCTTCGCTCGTTAGTTCTGTTAGGCTTGCTGTTGGTAAAGTTTGGCCTTGTTCAATCATCATAATTCCTTGAAATTTTAGTATGAGTTCAGAGTATATACCTAAACGAGACATTGCAGCACATGCTTCATTTTACGATACACAAAAGTGCGTGATATCTGCGAAGCCATTTTCGGCTAATTACAATCCTAAGCTACGTTTAATGGTATTCATTTGCTGTTGTAGGCGCTGTTGAATATCGCTCACAAGAACATTTGATTCACTTACTTGGCCTTTCATGCTGAGCATTGACTGACTAAAGTTTTCGAGTAAAGCATTTTGCTGCTTTGCAAGCTCCATGGCATCAAACGCGACTTTATTGGCGTCTTGTGCATTTTCGGCAACCCCTTCTGAGTTGCGCTTTAACTCTTGGGCATTTTGCGTTTGTAACTCGGCATCACTCGCAAGCGCACTAATTTGTGTTGATACCATGGTTGAGTTTTCACTTAAGCGACTAAGCTGGCTGTTAATATCATCCAGTGATCCTTGGGTTTGTCTTGCTAATTTACGCACTTCGTCAGCGACAACGGCAAAGCCGCGACCATGCTCTCCTGCCCGCGCCGATTCAATGGCGGCATTAAGTGCCAGTAAGTTAGTTTGTTCGGCAATATTTTTAATGACTTCGATCACGTGGCCAACATCATTTACGCCACTTAATAGTGCTTTTAAACTTGTTAAACCTTGCTCTACACGTTGCTCAGTGTGTGAGCTGGCTATGAGCATGTTGTCAGCAAACCCTAAGCTTTGCTCCATGGCATCGAAGGTGTGCTTGGCATTGTCGGCCACTTGGCTATTTATACTGTTAACTTGCTCGCCGATATGCTGAATATCATTGAGTAAAGCTTGATTTTGCTCGACCTGTGTTCGGCTCGCATCAGTTTGCTGACCAATCGTGTGGAGGTGTTCGCTCATTTCTAGCATAAAGTCATTAATGACTTTAAGCATTTGCGCTCGTTCTTCGGCTTCACCGCGTTGACGCTCAATTAGCTGGTTAAAGTAATGTGCTATTTCGCCCACTTCTGTCTTGGGGTTATTACTTTGAATATTTTTTAGTTCATTGCTTTCAATTAAAAATGCAAAGCCATCACGTAATTGACGCAGTGGGTTTAGCACTTGATTACGCTGTACAAAGTACACGCCAGCCGCTAACACCACTAACATGCCAATAGCAAAGCAAAACACAATAAAAACCTGTTGCTTAAGTTGCCCTTGTTGCTCTTTTAATTTTTGCTCAGCACCAAGTACCGTACTAGACAGCGCGTTTATTTGCGCACGTAATGCTTGCATGCCTGTTTGGCGTTGCTCTGCTTGCGCGATGGTCGACGCTAAGTCGCGCGGAAAGCGCTTAGGCCAGCTGCTTAGCTCTGCTTTTATGTCGCCTGCTAAGTCTTCAGCCTCTTCGCCAAAAAATAAGGCGTCTTCGTCAACCTCGCTCATGACCCCCAAATTATCAAGTTGCGCTATTTTATTGGCAAGGGTGTTAAGGTTCGCCACACTTTGATTAAGGCTGGTTTTGGTGTCTTGATCAAAACTAACAATGAGTTTGTAAGTATATAAGGCAAGGGTCGTTACTTCGCTGTAGTAATCACTTGCAAGTTGATAATACTCAAGCGCTAATGCAGTTTGTGGCTTAGCTTGTGTTGCATAACCCACTAACGATGATGCCGACCCTGCCATTTGTCTGAGTGAATTATCAAGCAGCGCCATTTCGTTACCTGAAAGTTTCCCCAGTGCTCGGTATTTACCGTTAATGTCTTTATCTAATTCGCTGAGTTGTGCCGTTAGTTGGCTTGCAAGCTCCTTTGGCAAGCTTGCTAAATGCTGTTTTTTAACATCGCTGATCAGGGTAGAGGCTTGATTTAAATGTTGGCTATCACCTTGCTCTAAATAATCATCAAGGTGGCTTTTTAAATCAATAATAATGGTGTTTTTTAGCTTGTTGTAAGCGTTATCTTGTTGCTCTAAGCCGAGTAAGGTTTGGCTTGCCCAAAACAAGGTGGCCGCCAGTAAGATACTGGCAAGAGTGAGTAAAACGGCTAATAACCGAGTAAATGATGACACGCGCATGAACTACATTCCCAAAAGTCGTTACGCGCGTAGAATATTAACCTTTTATGACAATTTGATGTAAACCATCCAAATTAACGTCAAATGTAATCACAAATTAATACTTAATAACTGCACTACACCATGGCAGCTTTTACATACACATCAAAGCGGTTTTTCTTGGTTTTGATTTGCATGCTGGGGGTTTTGTCATTTAAAAAAGGCGCGTAATCAGGTCGCTTAACAACAACCCGCTTAGTAGCTAATGGATACGCAAATTCGAGTAAATCGTCTGCATCGTTGTCCGCACCCACCAGCTCTTGGAATACACGCATTTCTTTTTTAACCAGCGCCGATTTTTCTCGATGTGGAAACATAGGATCTAAATAAACAACATCTGGTACGTTGTTACACTGAGCCAGTAATGTGTGGCTTGAGCCAAACACTAAGCTCATTTTTTCTTTCATCCATGGACCAATATCAGCATCGTTATAGGCTCGCTCTAGGCCATCGTATAATAACGCAGCAACCACAGGATGGCGCTCATGCAAAATTACATGACAACCTAACGACGCAAGCACAAAGCCATCTCGGCCAAGGCCTGCTGTTGCATCAAGCACAACGGGAGTGGCTCCTTTATTTAAGCCCACCGCTTTGGCTATCGCTTGACCTTTACCGCCACCAAACTTGCGACGATGCGCCGCCGCACCACTCACAAAATCAACATGAATAGCGCCCAGCTTCGGCTCATCCTTTTTTTTAAGGCTTAGGCCCTGATCGTCATAGTGCAATGAAAAGCCATCATTATTTTTAGCCCATTCGGCTAAACCGAAACGTTGCTCTATGGCGTCTAAATAAGGACGCATTTCTTTAAAAGGACAATGAATTACCACAATTTACTCCGTGAACCGAATGCAACGCAAGTATATACCCAAACGTATTTAAGATACATGGTTCACAGGTGTGCAAAGTAAAAGTTACGTCACTATTTAAATCGCTAAAATAGCTCGATATCTGTTTGCGAGGTGACATCTTCAGTATGGCGTGGCTCTGCAATTTTTTGCAGGTTTTCTAGTAACTCATTACGCGATTCAATAATGTGTTTAAGCTGATATTTAATAAATGCTAAATCATCATTAAGCGATGCAAATAACAACTGGGTTTGCTGTAACTGCTGAAGGTGAAAGACCACTTCATCACTGCTTGATACGTTACTTTGTTCCACTGACTTGGTTAGCTCAACTAATTGTGCGGCAAACTTTTCGACAGCCCGCTCTCGTGAGTCACTATTTTGATACATCTGTTCCGACAGCTCATTAAAAGCATTACCAATTTGCTGTGCTTGGGCTAACGCGCGCTCGTTCACTTCCATATCTTGTACTTTGGCGTTAGTCACTTCGAGAATATGCGGAAACAAATCTTTGTAACGCCCATAAAGCTGCGCATCGTCTAATGGCATGTTTTTTACTAACATCGATATTTTTGGGTAATTAACAATGGTGCGATGCCCAAAATCAACAAAGCGGTTTGCGTCACGGTGTTTTTCAAGTAGCTCTTGCTCAAGCGGACATACTCCACCGTCTGCACTGCAAAATACGCCGATATCTTGATACCAGAATACAAGAACCACATCGAGATCCATCGGATTAAAAAACTCAAACATGTGTTCAGACAACGCTTTAATATCGTGCGCATGATAACTTTGCCCAACGTAACGCATTATACGCCCCATATCGCCTGAGTCTGTCATGGCTATTTCGGCGGTGATCTGCGCACGTTCAACATCACTTTTTAACTTTTTAGAGTGCTGACGATATTGGTATAACACGCGAATACGCGCCATAAGTTCTTCAGCGTTGAACGGCTTAACAATGTAATCGGCTGCACCGGCATTGTAGCCCTTAACCCGGTCGGGCAATTCGGTTTTACCCGATAAAAACATCACCGGTGTATCTTTCGTTTGTGGGTGTGCTTTAAGTTCAGTGCATACTTCAAAACCCGTTTTGCCGGGCATTTCAATATCCAGCAAAATAATATCTGGATTATATTTAAGTGCCTGTCTTAATCCTTCTTCGCCATTTTTAGCATGGATCAATGTGCAAAAGCCCGAGAGCGACTCTTCGATGACATGATGTACGTATTTATCATCATCAATGGCTAACACCAGTTTTGACATGCTTTATTCCTGTAAATGCTTTTCTAAAAAGCATAGTACGCAAGATTGATTTTGCTAAGATTTATTAATAAAAAAAGCGCCTTACGGCGCTTTCATACAATAATAACTTAGGCTGCAATACCACTGTGTCTGAGGAGTGCATCGACTTGTGGTTCACGACCTCGGAACTTTTTAAATAATTCCATCGGCTCTTCACTGCCCCCTTTTTCTAAAATGTTCTTTAAGAAAGCGTGACCCGTTTCTTTATTAAAAATACCTTCTTCTTCAAATTTAGAGAAAGCATCTGCCGACAAAACTTCAGCCCATTTATATGAGTAATAACCGGCACTGTAACCACCGGCAAAAATATGGCTGAAACCATGCTGAAAACGGTTAAAGGCGGGGGCTTTAACAACCGCAGTTTTACTGCGAACTTCATCAAGCGTGGCTTGAATATTACAAGGTTCACCCGCTTTGTAATCATGGTGAATGGTAAAATCAAACAGCGAAAACTCTAACTGACGTAGCATTTGCATGCCCGATTGAAAGTTCTTCGCGGCCAATAATTTATCAAGCAGTTCTTTTGGCAGCGGTTCACCCGTTTCATAGTGACCCGAGATAAAGTTAAGGGCCTCTTCTTCATAACACCAGTTTTCTAAGAACTGGCTTGGCAGCTCTACAGCATCCCATGCCACACCATTAATGCCCGCCACTGGCGCAGCATCAACTTGGGTCAACATATGATGAATACCGTGTCCAAACTCATGGAATAAAGTTGTCACTTCGTTATGAGTAAACAGCGCAGGTTTATCACCCACTGCTTTATTAAAGTTACAGACTAAGTAAGCGACAGGCGTTTGTAATTCGCCATTGGCGCGCACTTTACGCCCCATGCAATCGTCCATCCAAGCGCCACCACGTTTACGGTCACGTGCATATAAATCAAGATAAAAACGGCCGCGTAGCGTGTCACTGCTATCGTAAATCTCAAAGAAGCGCACATCAGGATGATAGCTATCAAACTCATGCACTTCTTTCACGCTAATATCAAACAAGCGGTTTACGGTGGTAAATAACCCGTTTAAGACCTTATCGGCAGGAAAGTATGGGCGCAGTACTTCATCAGAAATTGCGTACTTTTCTTGCTTTAATTTTTCTGCGTAATACGCGTAATCCCATGCTGCAAGCTCGCTTACACCATGTTTTTCTTGTGCGTAGGCTGTTAATTCAGCAAGCTCTTGCTCAGCTTGTGGCTTTGACTTAGCCGCTAAATCTTCTAAAAACGAGAACACTTGCGACTCAGATTCGGCCATTTTAGTTGCTAATGACATTTCTGCGTAGCTGCTAAAACCGAGTAACTCGGCCAGTTCATGACGAAGTGCAAGCTCTTCGCTCATGATATCTGAGTTATCAAACTCACCTGCATTAGGGCCTTGGTCAGACGCACGAGTTACAAACGCAGTGTAAGTTTCTTCACGTAATTTACGGTTATCGGCATAGGTCATAATAGGCAAATAAGAAGGGAAATCTAAGGTGAATACCCAACCATCAAGCTCTTTGCTTTTTGCTGTATCGGCACCGAGTGCCAGTGCTGACTCTGGTAAGCCTGCTAATTCACTTTCATCTGTAATGTGTTTTTGCCAAGCGAGTGTCGCATCCATCACATTATTGCCAAACTTAGAGGCAAGCTCTGATAAGCGCGCACTAATTTCACCGTATCGTTTTTGTTGCTCAGGCTTTAACGCGATGCCCGATAATTCAAAATCACGCAACGCATTAGTAATGGTTTTTTGCTGTGCAGTGGTGAGTGTTTTAAACTCTTCGCTGCTATGTAAAGCATTATAGGCATCGTATAAACCTTGATGCTGACCAACAAAGGTTGAGTACTCAGATAACAACGGCAAACATTGCTCATAAGCTTCGCGTAGCTCGTCGCTATTTACCACCGAATTCATGTGCGATACTGGCGAAAATAGTCGTGATAACTTGTCATCAGCCTCTTCAAGTGGAAGAACTAGGTCATTCCAAGTGTATGACTTACTTGCCAATACCTCATCAATTTTGGCACGACAGTGTGCAATCGCTTCTTTTAATGCCGGCACAACATGGGCTGGTTTAATCTTAGAAAACGGCGGAAGCCCTTCTAATCCAATAAGTGGGTTATTTTCTGCAATTGTCATTTTCGTTCTCAATTTTTATGCGAATATGGTGTTGAAGTTGGGGCGAATTGATGAAATACAAGGGGCTTAACCTCGGTCTTTATTATGCTATTATCAACTTATTAATAAATCGATTAATTAATAAAAAACTATCTGTTTTTGAGGACAAACTATGGCTCAGCATTTTGATTACATTGCAATTGGTGGTGGCAGTGGCGGTATTGCCTCTGCAAACCGTGCAGCAATGCGTGGCGCAAAAGTCGCACTTATTGAAGCAAAACACATGGGTGGCACCTGTGTGAATGTAGGTTGTGTTCCAAAGAAAGTAATGTGGCATGGCGCACAAATTGCTGAAGCAATTAATGCATACGCACCCGATTACGGCTTTGATGTCGAATTAAAAAGTTTTAGTTGGGCTAAATTAGTAGAAAGCCGCGAAGCTTACATTGGCCGTATCCACCAAGGGTATAACAAATACTTATCAAGCAATGGCGTAACGGTAATCAACGGTTTCGCGACCTTTGTTGATAACAAAACCGTTGAAGTTAACGGTGAGCTATACACCGCTGACCATATTCTGATTGCCGTGGGAGGTCGTCCAACGATTCCTAACATCCCAGGTGCTGAACTAGGTATTGATTCAAATGGCTTTTTTGAGCTAGATGCCCAACCTAAGCGTGTTGCTGTTGTGGGTGCTGGTTACATTGCTGTCGAAATCGCAGGTGTACTTCACAGCCTTGGCACTGAAACGCATTTATTTGTTCGTAAAAATAAACCATTACGTACTTTTGACCCTTACATTGTTGATACGCTTGTCGACATTATGGCGAAAGAAGGCCCGACACTTCACACTGACTGCACACCAAAAGAAGTGATTAAAGAAAGCGATGGCAGTTTAACTATTCACTTTGAAAATGGTCACAGCCAAAATGTCGATGAAGTTATTTGGGCAATTGGCCGTACACCAACAACCGATAAACTGAATATCACAGCGACCGACGTTGAGCTTAACGAAAGTGGCTACGTAAAAGTTGATGAGTACCAAAATACGACCGCTAAAAACATTTATGCCGTTGGCGACATCATCGAACACGGCATAGAGCTCACACCCGTGGCTGTAAAAGCGGGCCGTATTTTATCAGAGCGTTTATTCAATAACGAATTGCCTGATGATTTAAAAATGGACTACGAGCTAGTACCTACTGTTGTATTCAGTCACCCACCAATCGGCACGATTGGTTTAACAGAGCAAGAAGCAATTTCGCAATATGGTGCTGAAAACGTAAAGGTTTATAAATCAAGCTTTGCAGCTATGTACACAGCAGTTACTCAACACCGCCAAGCATGCAACATGATGCTTGTGTGTGCAGGTGATAACGAAAAAGTTGTTGGCTTACACGGCATTGGCTTTACTGTTGATGAAATGATCCAAGGCTTTGCAGTCGCAATGAAAATGGGCGCAACCAAAGCAGATTTTGATGCCGTAGTAGCGATTCACCCTACTGGCTCAGAAGAGTTCGTGACGATGAGATAAACTCGTTGCGAGAAAACATTAAAAACCTTGTGGTGCTGCCGCAAGGTTTTTTTATGCCTTGTAGAAAGTCGGCACAAACCTTGTAACTGCTAGGTTATACCAACATTTTGCCATTGTTTACTGTGTTATCGAGTAAAGATTACGCAATAAGCTTGGCATTTTTACAAGGAGGCACTGTGTCTAAGTCTGCAATTTTATATCGCATGGTGACCGATGAGCATATATGCCCATTTGGTTTAAAATCTAAAGATTTGTTAGAGCGCAATGGTTACGAGGTTGATGACCGCCACCTCACTAACCGCGAAGAAACAGATGCATTTAAAGAGCAGCATCAAGTAAAAACCACGCCACAAACCTTTATCGATAATAAGCGTATTGGGGGGTATGATGATTTGCGCGACTTTTTCAATCTGCCCGAAGCGGGTCAACAAGGCACAACTTATACCCCTGTTTTAGCGATTTTTGCGGTAACCCTGCTCTTAAGCTGCGGGTTTAGCTACGCCAGCGGCACAGCTTTACTGTCGATGCAGAACTTAATGCTGTTTGTTGCACTGACAATGGCGGTGCTCGCTATTCAAAAACTACAAGATCTGTACAGCTTTTCAAACTCATTCATTACTTATGATTTACTGGCAATGCGTGTTGTGCCTTATGCCTATGTTTACCCATTTATTGAAGCCTACGTTGCCATAGGTATGGTGGCTAAGTTGCCAGCTTTAGCTGTCGCGCCATTTTCGTTGTTTATTGGTGGCATAGGTGCGGTATCGGTGTTTAAGGCCGTTTATATCGATAAGCGAGAGCTAAAATGTGCCTGTGTGGGTGGCGACAGCAATGTGCCGCTGGGCTTTATTTCTCTCAGCGAAAACTTATTTATGATAGCGGCAGGTATCTGGATGCTGAGTACACTTTAGCCGTTTATGCTAAAGCTTAAGGTGATAATTTTCAGTGGCTTAATAAGACGTTAAGCCACTGTAATGGGCGTGCTACCCGCCATTGCGTAAGTCACGCTCAAACTCAGTTTCTGTTTTAACCGGATGACACGTCGACGTCACTGAACCTTTGTTGCTGTCATCTTCGTCTGTACTAAAAATGGTATAGCTGTAATCGGTTTCTAGTTCACCGCCTAAACACTCGTGCTCGGCATACACTTCATTTGCAGACCCCTCTCTTACTTCCTGTGATGCACAGCCGGTAAGCATGAGTAGTATTAATAAAATTGGCGTTACTTTCATATTTTCACCTTAAAATTATTATATTTACTGCGAACAGTAACGAATATAGTGGTATTAATGGTACCTATATTGATACATTTTTACTGCGAAGTGAAGTGTTATGAAATGAGGCAGGTTAAAAATTTAACCTGCCTTACTGAAGCGGGAAAAAGAGGGCGATTAAGCCGTACCACCGACCGTTAAGTTGTCAATTTTAAGGCTTGGTTGACCAACCCCTACCGGCACGCTTTGACCGTCTTTACCACATACCCCGACGCCTTTATCAAGCGCAAGGTCGTTACCTACCATCGAAATTTGCTGCATCACTTCTGGGCCGTTACCAATCAGTGTTGCGCCTTTGATAGGCTGAGTAATTTTACCGTTTTCAATTAAATACGCTTCAGAGGCGCTAAATACGAACTTTCCTGAGGTGATATCAACTTGACCACCCCCAAAGTTTGGCGCAAAGATGCCTTTTTTCACAGAGCTAATAATATCAGCTTGGCTGTGCTCGCCCCCCAGCATGTAGGTATTAGTCATACGCGGCATAGGTAAATGAGCATACGACTCACGACGCGCATTACCTGTTGGGTTTACACCCATTAGGCGTGCATTGAGCTTATCTTGCATGTAGCCTTTTAGAATACCGTTTTCAATAAGCACGTTATACGCAGCAGGTGTGCCTTCGTCATCTACATTCAGTGAACCACGACGGTCGGCTATGGTGCCATCATCCACTACAGTACACAGCTCGGAAGCCACCTTTTGACCGACTTTACCGCTAAACGCAGAGGCGCCTTTACGGTTAAAGTCACCTTCAAGACCATGACCCACGGCTTCATGCAGTAGCACACCCGGCCAACCTGCACCCAGTACCACTTCCATGCTACCTGCTGGCGCATCAATGGCTTCTAAGTTCACTTTAGCTTGGCGTACAGCTTCTTCTGCGTATTCCATCCAGCGCGGCTTACCATCAACTAACTCTTTAAAGTAGCCGTAATCTAAACGCGCACCGCCGCCTGCACCACCGCGCTCACGGCGACCATTCTTCTCAAGTAATACGGAACAATTTAAACGAATAAGCGGGCGAATATCGGTGGCAAAGGTGCCGTCGCTTGCTGCAATGAGTACCTCTTCGTACACTGCTGACATAGAGCTAATCACTTGCTCTGCGTCGGGGGCTAACTCGCGAATGTAGTTTTCAAGTTCGCGCAATAGGCTCACTTTGTCGTTATCGCTCATACTTTGAATTGGCTGATGCGGTGCATACTGCTGTTTTGCTGCTACATCGCTAAATACTTGAATCGTTTTGCTTTCGCCTGCATTAGCAATGCTTCGTGCTGCTGTTGCGGCTTTATTCAGCGCTTCAAGATTGATTGCATCTGAGTACGAAAACCCTGTCTTTTCACCGCTTACAGCGCGCACACCCACACCACGCTCAACGTTGTATGAGCCTTCTTTTACGAGACCATCTTCTAACACCCATGATTCATGGTGGCTAGATTGAAAATACAGATCGGCATAATCCACTTGATGCTGATGAATAAAAGCGAGCGTTTTTTCTAATTCTTCTCTATTTAGCTGGCTGTCATGTAATAAATGCTGTTCAACCGTGTTCATAATAAATGCTCTCTAAATCGTTGCTGAGACTGCACAGGCATGTCTTGGCGAATTGTATTCAGTCGGTTTAAATCAAGCTCATGGCTGATAAAACCAGTGCCTGAGGCAAGCTCACTGAGCGTGTTTCCCCATGGCGAAATAATAATGCTGTGGCCATATGTTTGTCGGCCATTTTCATGCTCACCCCACTGTGCAGCGGCTACCACATAACATTGCGTTTCAATCGCTCTGGCAGCCAACAAGGTATGCCAATGAGCGGCTCCTGTTACAGTGGTAAAGGCACTGGGTACTAAGATGAGCTCAGCCCCTTGGCGCTGCATCGCAGTGAATAAACCACTAAAGCGTAGATCATAACATACTGCTAAGCCGATTTTACCAAAGGGTGAATCAACCACCACAATATCTTTGCCCGCTTCGGTGGCATCAGACTCCCGATAATTACGCGTGCCATCGGCAACATCGACATCAAATAAGTGGATCTTATTGTACTGCGCAACCACCTCACCTTGGTTATTAAATAAAAACGAGGCGGCTAAATATTTACCGTTAGGTTGTGATACCGGCACTGTCCCAGCAGCCAACCAAATATTATGTTGTTTACATAGCGCAGCCAGTGCAGCTGTGTACTGTTCAATGTGTAATCCGAGCTGATAACTTGCTTGAGTGTGCTTGCTAAAAATTAAAAAGCTCTCGGGTAGGCATACAAGCAGCGGACGTGTCGTGGGCAATTGCGTAAGCGTGTCTGCTAAAAAAGCCAAATTTTGCTCCGCATTCATTCCCGAGCACATTTGCACTGCTACAACCTGCGGCTGAGTATTAACTGTCATTGTTGTCGAAGCTCGCTGAGGTGGCTGCATCTTTTAATTTAAGCCTTGTTGATGACTGCGGCTGGCTTTGTGCCGCTTGCGGTAAGGTTACTTCACGGCTCTTACGATCAATTTCTTCAACAACCGGATCATTCATACTGCCTGTCACCTTAAAGTTGATTTCTGAGATCACTCTCGCAGAGTGAATTACTTTATCGATTGCAAGCGCCGCAAGGCCACTTACCGGGTTGACCATCCATGCCACGATCACTGGGATACTTGAGGTAACCTGCGGGGCAACAGCTAGATCGTAGTCTATTTCAAAGGTATTTAAGTTAGTGTGGCCTTTAATCGTTAAGTCGGCAGGCACACCATCAAGCTTGGTATCTTGAGTGTAAGCAATCCCTTTCTCTAACTGCATCGTGCCTTGCATCTTGTTATAAAAGAAGCCTTTTGAAAATACATCTCTAAAATCAAGTTTGAGCTTACGTACCAGTGAGTCGAGACTAAGTAATGAAAACACCCTAGCACCACCATCACTCACTTCCGCTAAATGCCCTTCACCTAAACGCCAATCTAACTCGCCTGCTAGCGTAGGCACATCAAAATTATACGGCGCACCTTGCCAAGCGAGGGCAAATTTTATGTCGGCATCGGAGTCTTTTACTGTAGTAGTAATATCAAACTCATCAAATAAGTCGCCAATATCATCACTTTGTAGGTGACCGTTAAAACGCGTTGAGCCATCAGCAAATTGCCCTTTCGCTCTCAGTATATGATCGCCTTTATCTATCACGAGCTCAGTAAATATCAAGCTATTATTATCACCACCAAACGTGGCTTTTACTTTATCAAGTTGGTACTCGGCTAGTTTGCAATCTTCACAGTTAAATTCGATGGCTGGAATGCGTGTTAACCAGCTTAAGTCTTCAGGTTGTTCAACTTCGTGTGCAGACTCCGTCGCGGTGTCATTAAAGTTAACCCGTAAATAATCAGTAAATATTTGAATAGGTCTACGTGTATCGCCTGTTGGAATGAGTGCATCAGCTCTAAGCTCTTTGGCATTTAGTTTAAGCTCTAAATCGGCTTGCTTTGGTGCTAGCCTAAACTCAACATCATTAAAATCGATATTTTGAACCGCTAACTTATTAAATTGACCCGTTACATTATTAAATACAGGCATTACGCCAGGACCGTCTGATTTAGCCTTGGTCAAATCTATAATTTGCTCAATCAACCCAAACCATGGCACAAGCTTAGTTTCTGGTAGGTCAATCGATACCGCAAAACCATCTCGGTTAAGGCCTAAATCTTTTGAACCTAAAATAAGGTGTGCGTTATTAAACTGCTTTTTGCCATTATCTAAAATAGCATTGAAAAACAGCTGTTCATTGATATTTGCAGTGATCAAATTAGAGATATGATCGCCCTGCACTACCGCTTTGATAGGCCAAGCATTGTCAGCACTTTTTGTGTAAGGTGCGGGTAATTGACTGGTTATACCCACTAAGTTACCGCTGATATCAGCGCGATAGTTGAAGTCGTTGGGTAAAAAGTTAAGGGAGACATTAATAGCAACGTCACTTTGCCCCGTTAAATAACCTTCGAGCAGACCCTGCCCTTGCTCAATTAATGGTTCTGCATCTAAGGCCAATTTAATCGCGATTTCTGCGCGGTAGTTATCAGCCACATTTTCGCTATTAAAGCTGGCTGTTAACGGCATACCTAACCAATCAGCTTTGGCATTTTTTAAATCAATTTTGTCGTTATTAAATTTAACAATGCCTGTCATATGATTAAGTGTGATGCCAGGCTGAGCAAGATAAACAGGTAAATTAGCAAGCTCAACTTCGCCGAGGGTATCAACATGGCCTGAATGTAAATCGACAAGCAAATTAATATTTGCTGTGGCTTCACCTTGCGCTTGTACTACTTCAAAAACACTTGCTAACGGTTTAGCGAGCGGTGTGGCTGCAAAAAATGACTGTAATTTATTGCCGTGGGCACGTTTATTTATCGCTACATTTAGAGTATCGGCATGCATTAAATCAGCAATACTTACGTGTACACTGTCGCCAAGTGATAAGTTTACAAGTGTGCCTGACTTGCTGTAAATATCCATGCGTTCATTTTCAAAATGCAAAATCACATTGGCATTTTCAACGCTGGGCCAACTGGGTGTGAACTGGTATTTGGCATTGTTCACATTTGCCAATACTTCGAACTGCCCTTGTTGCTCTTTAAACGGAAAACCGCTAAACGGCCCCGAAAACAACACCTGTGCTTTATTAACTTCGCCGCCTTTAATGGCGCCGTTTAGGTAGTTAACTAAGTTTTCGCTCATTACCGGTAATGGAAAATAATGCCCCGCCACGTTGGCATCAGGTGCGTACGCTTCGGCATATAAATCAAGGCGCGGCTCTGCAGTTAGGCTAAGCATCATTTCTGCTGCAACGGTCACTTCGTCATTATCAAGCCAAATGTTGTCACTGCTAATACGCCAGCCATCGTCGTAATAACGTAAATCAAGTTCAACATTTAACTGATTATAAGGAATGTCTTGGCTAAAACTGCCATTGGTTAACAAACGGTTATTTTCGCCAAATAACGTTATACGCCCCGCTGCTTGGTTAATATTTCCCTCAACCCGAATGGCTTGCCCACCGGGGATCCCTTGTAAGGATAACCAGTTGAGCTGTTCACCCTTAAACCACAACTGCCAGTTATCTTGCGCACCAAATTCAACATACGCTTCGCTTAATTGGCCATTAGGCTGTCGTTCTAAAAATGGCGCTAATACTTCAAAGTTACTCAATTGAGATAATTTTGATAACAATGCAAAGTCAAACTGCTTGAGCCAAATCTTATTTGTATCTCCAAGCTGGGCTTCAAACTGCAATGTTGGCCATTGTTTTAAATCACTTTCAAAAGCAAGTCCGGTACTTTTTAAACGCCAACCATTCTGCCAAGGGAATAAGTGAAAGCCCCCTTCATTTAAACTAATTTGATGCGCTTCTTGGTTTTGTTGCCAATTTATGTAGCTGGGTAACCATTGCACTTTTACGTCACTGATCAGTCCTTTTTCAAGGCTAAACCAGGTTTGCAAGTTCATATCGGAGTGCAATTGTTGTTTGTCTGTATTGATGTATTGTGCCAGCCATTTTGAGACATCGACATTCGCAGCTTGCACATAAATATCGCCTGCCATGGTCTCAAGCGTTGAACCATTAAGTGCCATGCGGGCATCAAAGTTGCCGACAGAAATCCCCGGTAAGGCTAGGCTTCCTGAACCTTGGTGCTGTTCTGGGGTATTTTGCCACACAATGTTTTCAAGAATTAACGTACGCTCTTTGCCATCATTAAGCATAAAATTAATGCTACTGTCTTGAATCGCAAAGTGGCCCGTTTCACCCAAAAACAGGCTTTCTATTAACTCTTTTTGCTCAAAACTGTCTGCTTGCTTGTTGTTGCCAAACTTAAGCATGGTTGGCAAATCAACATCGGCATGAAAACCATTGATCACGAAGTAACTTGATTTAAGTTGACGAGTTTTAATCGACTCCCACAGATTTACCTCTAGGCTGGCTTTATCTATGGTGAGTGCAATCGGTGAAGTCTGGTTGTCCTCAAAAGAAATATCTTCAAGGACTAATGAAGGGCCTTTACCTTGCCAACTGGCTGAGATAGCACCTATTGAAAGATTTACATCGAACTGTTCATACAAAAACGCTTCAATGTCGCCTTTATAGTCATTGGCATATGGCAGGGTATACTTTAAAACAGAGACAATAACGGCCAGCAGTACGATAGTAATAGCAAAAACTTGCCATAACTTACGTAAACAAAAAAAGCAGACCGTTTTTGCCTTCATTACATCATTACCACATCAAACTGTTCTTGATTGTATAGACTCTCTGTTTGAATACTGACCTGTTTACCTATAAATAGTTCAAGCTCGGCGAGGTTATGATATTCATCGTTGATCAACGCTTCGCTTACCGAAGGCGCTGCATACACCATAAACTTATCGGCTGCGTAGGCACGGTTAACCCTGACAATTTCACGCAGAATTTCGTAGCACACCGTTTCAACGGTTTTTTGCGACCCTCGGCCTGAACACGCGGGGCACACGTCACATAAAATATGTTCTAAACTTTCGCGGGTACGCTTACGAGTCATCTCGACTAAACCCAGAGCAGATAAGCCATTGATGTTGGCTTTTGCGCGGTCTTTTGCCAGTGCCGACTCAAGTGAGTGTAAAACGCGACGTTTATGCTCGTCACTTACCATATCGATAAAGTCGATAATGATAATGCCACCTAAATTACGTAATCGCAGTTGTCGTGCGATTGCCGATGTTGCCTCGATGTTGGTGTTAAAAATGGTTTCTTCTAAATTGCGATGCCCAACAAATGCACCGGTATTTACATCAACGGTGGTCATTGCTTCGGTTTGGTCAATGATTAAATAACCACCTGATTTAAGCTCAACTTTACGGTGAAGGGCTTTTTGAATTTCGGTTTCGACATCAAACAAATCGAAAATAGGTCGCTCACCTGGGTAGTATTCAAGCGCCCCAGATAAGATGGGCACAAACTCTTCAGTAAATTCTTTTAACTCTTGGTATGTCAGCTTTGAGTCAACACGAATGCGCTCCATGTCTTCGCCAACATAATCACGTAGGGTACGAAACGCCAGCGTTAAGTCTTCGTGTAAGATGCTCTCTTTACTGATTTTTTTACGTTTATTGACAATTTTTTGCCACAGTTTTTTTAAAAACTCTGCATCGTGACGCAGCTCAGCTTCTGAAGCGCCTTCAGCAGCGGTACGCACAATAAAGCTGCCATCTTCATCGCCATATTCAGCGACTATTTTTTTCAGTCTGGTACGTTCTTCTTCGGTTTCAATACGCTGACTTACGCCAACATGGGTCGCGTCAGGCATGAACACTAAATAGCGTGATGGAATTGTGATATCAGTCGTTAAGCGCGCCCCTTTGGTGCCCAAAGGATCTTTCACTACTTGCACCATGATGTATTGACCTTGGCGCACTAGTTCACGGATATCTTGCACCTTTTTAATGGGCTGCTCATCGACTCCCTCAACAATTGAAGCACTATTTACAATGTCAGATGCGTGCAAGAACGCTGCTTTTTCTAAGCCTATATCAACAAATGCGGCTTGCATTCCCGGTAATACTCGGCTGATTTTGCCTAAGTAAATATTGCCAACAATGCCTAGGTTGCCAATTCTTTCTAGCTGGATCTCTTGTAGTACGCCGTTTTCAATAAGCGCAACACGACTTTCACTCGGTGTAACGTTGATCAGTAATTCAGTGCTCATGTTACCCTCTTAAAAATTCATTTAATAACTGCTCAGTCTCATATAAAGGTAAGCCTACTACTGCAAAATAGCTACCAGAAATATGACTTACAAACCGTCCACCTTGGCCTTGAATGCCATAACCCCCCGCTTTATCGTGCGGTTCACCAGAGTGCCAATAAGAGTCGATTTCATCATCGCTAAGCTGTTTAAAAGTGACATCGGTAATAACAAGGCAGCTTTTTACGTGCTGTGTATCAGCAATTGCAACGGCGGTCATAACTTGGTGAGTTCGGCCCGACAAACGTTGCATCGTTGCAACAAAGTCGGCTTTATCAAGCGGTTTGCCAAGGGCTGTGTCATCAATAACCACAACCGTATCACTGCCTAACACGGGCCTGTCGGTATAGCCCATTGCAACGCCTGATTGTGCTTTGAGTTTGGCTAAACGTTCAACGTAATGACGTGGCGATTCGTTCGGAAATTGGCTTTCATCTGCATCAACGCTAAATTGAGAAAACTCAACGCCGAGTTGGCTGAGCAACTCTTTTCGGCGCGGTGATGCAGACGCCAAATAAATTGCGGTTTGCATTATCTAATCCTGAAATGACGGCGGTATTTACGCAAAATTAAGAAAATCCACCACCAACACAGCATGCCAGTCAGCACGGGCCACATATAATGAGGGCTGAAGTAAACTCCCATCAAAAAGTGATTAAGCCAAAATTGCATTAGGTGGTAAAGCGTTAAAAACAAAGCAATTAATATACTTTGCTGCCATAAAGAAAAGTTTCTAATTTTTTGAAAGTTACTGGCGGTAATAAAAATACACACCGAATAGGTCAGCGAGTTCACGCCCAGTGGTGAGCCCGATGCTAAGTCCATTAATAAACCCACAACCCACGCTGTGCCAATGTTTAAACGGTGCGGCACCGCTAACGACCAGTACATAAGCACCAGTAACACCCAGTCTGGGCGGTATGGCTCAAATGAGATAGGTAACGGCATTAATGCCATGACCAGTGCAAAAAAGATACTAATTGCAATCAGCAAAGAGTGACGGCTATTCATTGCTTATGCTCTCCTGCTGATTACGCCACAGCACAACCAATAAACGAATTCGGTCAAGTTGGGCAATTGGCTCAGCATACACTTGTGCGAATGGGTGCCCTTCATCACGATTAATTTCGGTTACCACGGCCACAGGATACCCCTCAGGGAAAGTCCCCCCTAGACCTGAAGTCACTAAAATATCACCAATACGTACATCAAGGCTATGCGGCACATGCGACAGCTTCACGACATTTATTTTGCCAATCCCTTCAACAACAGTGCGAACATCATTGCGTAAAATACGTACCGGTGTCGCATGGGTTGTGTCGGTCATAAGCAAAACGCGAGAAGTGGTTGAACCCACTTGTGTAATTTGCCCGACAACCCCCATTTCATCAATCACAGCTTGGCCTTCGCTTAAGCCATCTGTAGTGCCACGATTGATCACAACCTGATGGCTGTATGGATTTGAATGAACAGAGAGCACTTGGGCAATTATTTTACGATTTGATTGCTTTGCAGACGAGCCGAGTAACGCACGCAACTTGTCGTTTTCACGCGATAAAAATTGCAGCTGTTGTAGTTGTTCGCTTTGTAAAAGCTGTTTTTTCTTCAGTGCTTCGTTTTCAGTAAGAAGCTGATCGCGAGTATGAAGATTCTTCGCACCAATACTAAATAGCTCATACGGCAAATTGGCAAGATAGATGAGTGGGCTAACCAGTGTATTTAAACTGGTGCGGATTGTTGTACCACCTTGTGTATATCGATCGCCCACAATCAATACGACACTCAAAAGCACTGCGACAAAGAGTCGCAGTTGCAAAGAGATGGTACGACCAAACATTAACTTCATTAGTCGTAACTAAATACGTCACCACCGTGCATATCAATCATTTCTAATGCTTTACCGCCACCACGAGCAACACAAGTAAGTGGGTCGTCAGCAACAACAACAGGAATACCTGTTTCTTCCATTAATAAACGATCTAAATCTTTTAACAGTGCACCACCGCCTGTTAATACCATGCCGTGTGCAGAGATATCAGAGGCAAGCTCAGGAGGTGATTGCTCAAGTGCAACCATAACCGCACTTACAATCCCCATTAGAGGCTCTTGTAATGCTTCTAGGATTTCATGAGAGTTAAGTGTAAATGAGCGCGGCACGCCTTCAGCAAGGTTACGACCACGTACTTCAATCTCAACAGGCTCATCGGTTTTGAACGCCGAACCGATCTGATGCTTGATATTTTCAGCGGTTGCTTCACCAATTAGGCTACCAAAGTTACGACGTACGTAGTTGATAATAGCTTCATCAAATTTATCACCACCAATACGCACAGATGATGAGTAAACCACTCCATTAAGCGAGATAATGGCCACTTCTGTCGTACCACCACCGATATCTACAACCATTGAACCCGTTGCTTCTGATACAGGTAAGCCTGCACCGATTGCCGCAGCCATTGGCTCTTCAATCAAATACACTTCACGTGCACCTGCACCCATTGCTGATTCGCGAATAGCGCGTTTTTCAACTTGTGTTGCCCCACACGGCACACAAATTAAGACACGTGGGCTAGGACGCATAAAATTGTTGTTATGTACTTGCTTGATAAAGTGCTGGAGCATTTTTTCGGTGACATAAAAGTCGGCAATAACACCGTCTTTCATTGGACGAATCGCTTTAATGTTCCCCGGTGTACGGCCTAACATTTGTTTTGCTTCCGTACCTACAGACGCAACACTTTTAGGACCACCAGCTCGCTCTTGACGAATAGCAACTACTGAAGGTTCATTTAATACGATACCTTCTTCTTTTACATAAATAAGGGTATTGGCTGTACCCAAGTCGATCGATAGATCGTTTGAAAAAATACCACGAAGTTTTTTAAACATGAGGCTGGATGACCTTTGATAATACGTTCTTATACTAGCTGCTCTCACTCTACCATGCTAAGCACAATAAAGCGCAACTGCCTTTATTAAATTGCTAAAAAAGGAAGCCTGCTTTGCTTCCTTTAAAAATTTTTATCGCTCGCGTACTAAACGAAACCCGATATAGTTTGCACGAAAATCTGGCGCTAAAATTAAGCGTGTTGATACACGTGCTAGGCTCGGAGCGAAATTCCATGCCCCACCACGAACAGTCACATCAGACTGCCCCGGTTTTTTGTTTGTCCATTCCCATACATTACCTACTGTGTCATACAGACCAAATGCATTAGGAGAAAACGACCCGGTTGGTGCAGCGCTTTTGTTTGACCATTCACTACCACACCAGCCACAGTTCGCTAAATTTTTACCTATCTCGTTACCCCAAGGGTATTCAGTTTCTTTACCTGCGCGTGCAGCGTACTCCCACTCAACCTCATTCGGTAAACGAAACAACTGCCCTGTTTGCCCTGATAACCAATCTGCATATGCTTTGGCATCATTATACGTTAAGCAAACAGCCGGAAAATCACTGTCTTGCTCAAAACCTGGGTTGCGCCAGTTTAAGGTCGCTTCCCATACTGGCTCACCATTTAAGTAATAAGCACAGCCACGATTCTTTTCGGCTTCTGTTTTATAACCTGTATTAGCAACGAATTGCTCATATTCACCCACACTGACTTCTTTGCTTTGCATGGCAAATGAGTTAGCAATGGTTTTTTCAACAACAGGGCGCTCATTAGCTAAGCCATTACCGTTAATGTCACCCATCTTAAATGTACCCGCTGGGATAACCACAATACTCGCTGTATTGGTTTTATTAACAATACTTGCCACTGGCGCTGCTGTAGGTTGCTCTGTTGCGACAACGGCAGCGACAATTGGTTCAGGCTCTTTCACTAATTTTGCATTAATAGTTTGAGCTTTACGCAAGTCTAAACGCGCTTTATAGCTTTTATAACCACGCTTGCGTATCTCAATATCATGAAAACCTCTTGGTAATGATGTCGTTAGCTTGGTTGACCCAAAGCTCACACCATCAATAAACACTTCATCATCATAAACATTTGAACGAAGCGTTAATTCAACCATTTTAGATTTTTTTAGATCAGGTAATGGTTCAACCCTTACTGGCTTTTTTACTGAGTAATCACTTACAGGTTGTTCGCTCATACGCGAAACCGATACCACCTGACTATTATCCTGAGAGTCACTGAATGTTAACTGACTATCGGAGTAAGTGGTGGTGTAATTGGGTTGGTAGTTTCCAGCAAGTGGTGAACCATAATCTGCGCAAAAACGGTTGTCTAAGTTAAGCAGACTACATAAACGGCTGCTGTTCACATCACCGCGCATCGTTACGCTTAAGTTCACGTTATAGTTACCTTGTCCGCTAAAGGCACTATTTACAACATGACTACTTAAAATTTTAACTTGTGCACCCGCTAAATTGCGTTTCGGCTCAACTAAACGTTCTTCTGTTAAGTTAGCAAAAATTTGATCTACAAAGCGCTTGGTGGCTTTTTGTAATCCCATTTGCTGACCACGTTGCTCACACGCTGCTAATGTTTCAGTGCGCTTACAATTAATCGTATGATTAACTTCAAGTGTGCCTTCACGCGTAAACTCATTGCGCAAACGTTCAACACGTGCTGTTGCGAGTTGCTCTTTTAAGCTCTCTAAGGTGTTTAGTTGGGTATGCTTAGCAACACGAATTTGCTCAATATCTTTTCTATGCGATGCAATTGCCGCCAATTGCATCGAAATGTCATCTTTGTTCTGTTTGTGATCCACCACTGCTTTTTGATAGCGCGTTTGTGCATTGCTAATATCTAAAGTGGGGTCATCAATTAATCGACGATACATCTCGTTCATTGCATCAAGCGCTTGGTTTTTTTCTTTGTCTAGCTCAGCTGAGCGGGCGCGCAATAATTCGAGTTGTTTTTGTAACTGACTTTCTTCTTTTAGGTGTTTTTCGAGTATTAAGGTCGAGTTATCGTATTCGGCTTGTTTTTTACTGATCTCTGATTCAATGCCAGTTACCGTAGCAGTATCTTGTGCAAATGCACTCGATGCTAGCAAACTAACTGAAATTAACAGAGATAAAGGAGCAATTCGCATATATTCCATTCCCAAAAAGCGGCAATTATTTGGTCATTATTATTTTTTATAATTAAACTCTTATGCTATGTACTTGCAAGGCAAAACACAAGCTTTGTTCAATTATTATCTGAGTTTACAACTATTACCTTAGTTGATGCCAGTAAATAACAAAATCATTTTAGTTTAATTGACTAATTTCTATCTCTATGACGACTTTGCTACAATTAAGCGTCTTTTTTAGCGTAAATTAAACCGTGACTATTATTTCTGAATCGCCTGTTCAAACCATCAACCACGAACTGTTATCAGCACAAAAGCTGACATTACAGATTAAACGTGATGATCTTATTCACCCACAAATTAGTGGTAACAAATGGCGTAAATTAAAATTTAATTTACGGGCTATGCAACAACAGGGAAAAACTGAGCTACTCACTTTTGGCGGCGCATTTTCAAACCATATTCATGCCACAGCAGCTGCGGGTCAGTTATTTGGGTTTAAAACGCACGGTATTATTCGCGGACCTGAGCTTGATGAACACAACCCCACATTGCAGTACGCCAAACGCTGTGGGATGACATTGCACCCCGTTAACCGTATTACTTACCGTTTAAGAGGCGAAAGCGGCTATTTGGCAGAATTACAAAAGCAGTTCCCGCATGCTTATATTCTACCAGAGGGAGGTACTAACCCTGCGGCGCTGCTCGGGTGCCAAGAATTAGCACAAAGCTTACCGACGAGCGATGTCATTATTTGCCCAACAGGCAGTGGTGGCACGCTGGCAGGCTTAATTGAAGGCAGCCCACACTCCACAACCGTGCTCGGTATTGCAGTATTAAAACAAGCCGAATATTTAATTGATGACATTAAGCAACTGAGCCGTAAAGCAAGACAACAACAAAATTGGCAGCTATTACTTGAACATCATGATGGCGGTTATGGCAAATTCAGTCATGAACTGTGGGAGTTTTGTCAGACATTTACGCAACAACACGCCATCCCACTTGAACCTATTTATAGCGGTAAAATGATGTATGCGCTGTGGCAATTGATAGAACAAGGTTTCTTTGCAGAAGGCACGCGGATCATGGCTATCCATACTGGTGGCTTGCAAGGGTTAGACGGCTTAAAGTACCGTCGTGTAATCTAACTAAAAGGCGTAATATCGGCAAGCTTTTGTAGGGGTTCAGCAAAGTAAAAACCTTGCGCTGCGATGACGCCTAAGTTTTTTAATGTTGCAAGCTCGTTGCGTGTTTCAACGCCTACAGCATAAACAGGAAAATTAAGCTCATTGCCTTTCGCTATAATCTGTCTAACCACTTTTTGTTGCTGCGTATTAGTATCAATATTATGAATAAGCTCGTATGCCAATTTAATACTACACACATTATTAAGTTGCTTGTATTCAACAAGGTTTTCGGCACTGCGAACATTGTCAATCACAATACCTGCGGATAATTTTTCTAAACAAGCAAACTGCGAGCTTAATTGTTTATGCTGTTTTAAATAATCGTCTTCACTGAGCTCAAATTGTAATTTATTAGCTGCATCAAAGCCTTGCATTTGTACTTTAAACCAATGCCAAAACTCATCATTAAACCAGTTCATCGCATGTAAGTTTATACTTACCATCATCGCACCTGATTCGTTATCAAGCATTTTTTGTACTTGTGTCACTACGGTCTGATCTAACAATAAAACATCTTTCTTGCTGGTCATCTGTGGAATGAAATGACGAGCAGCAAGTAATCCTAAGCTTTTATGACGAATTCTAATAAGCGCTTCATGCTGCAAAATATCCCCCGTTTCTAAGTCAAACAACGGTTGAAAGAACAACATAAAATGCTTTTTCTTAATGTACTCAAACAGGTGTTCATTACTATCAGTGAGCATACTAGATTGCGTATGCCCAAACGGTAAGCGGTGAATGTGTTGCCATGCACTTTGCTTAGCTAAAGTTAGTGCCGATTTAGTAAGCTGATACACCACAGCCTGATCAGCCCCAGTACGGTAATTACAGACACCAATTTTTATATCACCACGCGATAAATCGCTGCGATAATTAAGGCACGCTTGATATACAACGTGATGCAAACGCTTGGTGTACTTATCAACTTCGGTGGCAGGCACACTGTTTAGTGTTACAGCTATACCGCCCGAGGGAAGTAGTTTTACCGAGCGATTAACAAGTTCCCCAAACCCTTTGGCAATCACTACTTTAAAGTAATTATCGACATCAAGATTCGCCGGAAACGGGGTTTTCCAAAAAAACAGAGCAAATAAATGATTGTAGTTTGTTGGTACCCCATACAAAATATTTAAATCTTGATGAGGCAGCGGCTTTGGCAGCTCTCCTTTTGTAAGTACCGGCTTGACCTGTTTTTCAATAGGCTTCACTGGCGGTGCTGCGGCTACCGATACTTTTTTAGACAGTACTCGCCACCAGCGAAATCCCCAATACCCAGCCCCAATTAGAATTAAGTTCAAAAAGATAAATAAATGACTTTCAACGACCCATGAAGGCCAGTGAAAAAGGCGCAAACTCACAGTGTGATAACTAAATACCTCCTGCTCTAAATCAATAAAGTTGGCAAAATTATGTGGCACATCTGTCACGTTCATAGCAAAACCTTTACTTTCAACTAAGGTTGCAATGATATCTTTTGACGCAATAGGGTCTAAGTTTAAGTCGTATACTTGCCTTGCAAGCTCAGTACCTGTGCGATGCACTTTCTCGTGTAATACGTCACTTAAAAAAATATTAAAAACAACTAATAACAAAAAAGCGGCCGTCACATAAATGACTTCCGGTTGCTTTATTTGTGATGTTAGGTCTTTTTTCATTTCACAAGTTAGTTGCCCAAATATACACAAAGTGTTGTTCAAGAACCCTATAAATACAAGGCTGCAGCGCGATTTAAAGAAATTTCTGATTCATCCCCTGACCAACGCTGTCAAAAGTTACGTAAATTTAAACACCTAGCAAAATGCCTTAATGAGAATTATTTTGTAACCGAAACATATTCGAAGCCATCCCCATTCGCTTATACCATTGTGCTCAATTAAGTGGTCTATTTTGAGCAATAAAAAACCCAGCACCAAGGCTGGGTTCTTAATACGATCTTTATATAAAGTATCTTGCTTAATACTTTAACTTTTCCCCGGTGCTAAAAAGGTAAAGTACCAATAATGTTGTAAAGGAATGTGTGTGTGTGTGAGTAAAGCTAGTCAATGCTACTATTTAAAGGGTTCTTTAAATCTCATTGACAGTATAAATGAGAACAAATCAACATTATTGGTCATTAAAAAAGTAACGTGTAAAGCGTTAGTTAGTTTCAACAGTAGTGCTTTACACATAAGGCTTACTAGGCCCTAAATCCACTAGTACTAGTTTTATATTTTTTCTTTCTATTGTCAATATGCTGGCGTTGTTCCCTCTAAAACATCAACAACCTTTTGCTTAATGAGGGCTTTCAATTGAGCAAGATGCATAAGTAATCTTACTATTGTTTTTCCTATCAAACTCGCAATGTATGATTTGCTCAGCATCACACACTACTGCCAAGTTCGGATTGTGTGTGACCATCAATATTTGTCGATAAAGGTTATATTCAAAAAAGTTACAGTTTTTAATTAACTTTAAGTACACCTACAATTTCTTCGCCCGGATTTATCAAGGCTTACCCTTTTAGAATTAGATATCTGATTTTCTTTCGTAAAGTTGAGAAAGTTCGGAAACGATAGCTCTTAACTCATCAATACGACTAGAGTTAGCTTTGAGCGGTCTTTGGTCATTATCTAGAGTCACATATTTACGTAATTTTTTTAACTTGTCTGAAGGGTAAGCAATGCCTCCCGAATCTGATATTTCTTTAGATTTTGTTGTTAATTCTTTTATCTTTCTTTGAAAACCTAGAACTTTAACTTGATCATTATCATCTTCGGCACTTGTCCAATAATCAATCGCGGCTGATTCAATATCAAATAGCAGGTCTTTAAACTCTTTTACATATGTATTATGGCGGTCTATAGCTCTTTGGGAACGAGTATTACTTTTATTACGCTTATACAAAAACAGCGCGATACACCACCCCAAACATAACATTCCCCATGTTATATACTGTGCAGTTGGTAAAGGTTGTTCCTCAACGCTATCGTTATTAACAGTAGTTTGAATCTCAATCGCTTGTAGTTCTTGTTTCTTTTGAGCAGTTAGAGCATTTTTATCAGGTGAGGACTCTATAACTTCTTGCGGAGCCTCTAGCACATGGTATTTATTATTATTTTCCATATTAATCCTTTAGTTACTACTCTCCGTTTTTCTCTGATATTGCATCATCAATATATTCATTAATTTCATCTATAAGATCAGGTTCTTCTTTTGAAATTAATTTAATAGCTTTGACAGTTTCTTCAGAAATATTTTCTCTAATTAAACCACCAAAAGATTCCTCCAAAAATGAGGAGCCATATCCAATCGTTCCGTCAAGGTTAATGGTTAACTCAGGATCATGCTTTAATTCTCTAATAACCCACTCTCTGAATTCTTCACCAGAACCAGTTCCTAGCTTTTTATATCTTGGGCCGGGACATGGGAATCTGTCTTTTACATTTATAGTTTTCATACTGTTCTAACCTCTTCAAGAGGTATGCTCCATTCAATGATTGTGCCATTTATAGATGTATTATAGTCATTTATAGTGCTCTCAACTGCCGTGTTCTGCCCCATATATTTAAATCGTCCTTTATTTGAAAATATCGATAAATAGCCTTCACCAGTAGATCTAATGACTGACATAACATCTTTCAAGCCTTTTCCTCTGTGCTTTTTCTTTGTAGAAGAGTTCTGCAATGCTGTTGCAGCCTTGATGTAGGCTGAGTCTTTTATGTGATTAAAGTCTACATTAAGCATTCTTAATACTTTTCGTAAAGCAGAAGGAGATTGAGTATGTGGAAGTGTCGCAGGTATTCCTACTCCTTTATCACACAAAACAACAACTAGTTTACCTTCTCTTACACCAGCAAAAGTCCACCACTTGTTACATGGACCAGCTAAAGGGTAGGCATGTTCTACCGAGTTTGCCATAGCCTCAATAAAGCCCCGATATAGTTTCTTCGAATTAATGGTTTTAATCTCTTTAGAAATAGCGTCAAGCATTGGTCTAGCTTTACTAGGATCTGCGCACTCTCCTGACGTGTGATGCCAGAAATTAACGTCGTCAAAAGATTCTACAGTTCCTACGGTTTTATTGAGAAGATTATAAAAGCCAACTTGATTTAATATACTTTTAACTTTTTTTGACTTCGGATGAGAGAAACTAATTGGAGAGCTACCTTTAACAGCATTTGAGGAAGTTAGCACTTCAACTTGAGCCAATAAAGATAGCATTGCCGCTGCTGATATTTTTTCAGTATTATCAAAATTTAAGAAAACTCTTCTCTTTGCCCTTAGAATGCAGTCGGCAATATTATTTAAAAACAGATTGGTTATTCTGTAGTTTTTTGCACTGTAATAATCAATATTTTCAGGGGCGTATAAATTAACTTTTTTGTTAGCATTAATAATCGATTTAACAATACTGCTTTTGCGCTTTAACCGTCTTTTAAATTCAACAGACAAAGCTTTTATCTCTTGAATTTCCCAATTTTCATTACGGGCATTGTACTTTTCCCGCTTTAATCGGCTCACTAAGTTTTTACGAGTTCTTTTTAAGTAAATACCTCTTGGTACTTCATTTCCAATACGCATTGATTTCCCTAATATTACTCATACAAATACTTTTGAAACCCAATGAAGGTTTCTCTAATTGCCGCTGGTGAGCCAAACACATCTACGGCATCACCAATAGTGTTGTACTTCAGTTCAATCAAGCTACGCATTTTACTTGGCGATAGCTCCATAACACCGTCTTCAACATATTTTTCTAATATGAAATCGATGAATTGTTGCTGCTTATCGTCTGTAAATGCGGCTTCAATGTTAGGGTGAGCTGATGTTGCTCGTTGCTGTCTGCTTACAGCTTCACTCGCGTATGCTACATAGCGCAGTACGTCATACACATCGCTATCTTTGGCATCTATTAGTTCTTTCATGCCTTCGAGTTTTTCTTCGTCATATCCAGCTTCAGATAGGCTTGAGAGCAATTTTTCACGGGTTGTTGGATCACTCCAAATTTCACGAAGCTGATCTTCATTTTCGAAGAACTTAGGTAAGTCAGAGAACAGTCGCTCAATGAACTCTTTTGCTGTAATTGGCTTATCACCAAACCAATACATTACTGATGATATATGTTGTATTTGACGCGTCTTTCCATCACTTAGCTGTATAAGTACTTTTTCTTTTTTCTTACAGATACAGGGACTGCTGTCACACACTGGGCAGGCTTCGGGTTCACAAATACAAGGCGAACAGCCACAGCGCTCACATGCTGGTTTTCCACACACACAGGGTTCACTACCGCACTCGACACAAGGTTCTTTTGGGCATTTGCATGGATTAAAACCGCATAATTCACATGGCACTTTTTCACAACTACATGGGTTATCGCCACATACTTCACAAGGATCATCTGGTGGTAACGGCTCACCATCCCATTCTGGATCAGCAAAGTTATGGTGAGCTTTAACAAAGTCATAAATAGTGAAATAGTCTTTGCCATCGTACATGCGCGTACCACGACCAACAATCTGCTTAAATTCAATCATGTTATTGCAGGGGCGCATCAAGACAATATTACGTACATTTCGGGCATCAACCCCTGTAGATAACTTGCGTGAAGTGGTCAGTACCGTTGGTATTGTTTTTTCGTTATCACAAAATACGGCTAGATCATTTTCACCCGCTTTACCATCATGTGCAGTTATTCGAACACAGTAACTATGGTTT
Organism: Pseudoalteromonas sp. MBR-15; assembly: GCF_053628915.1. Lineage (NCBI taxonomy): Bacteria > Pseudomonadati > Pseudomonadota > Gammaproteobacteria > Alteromonadales > Pseudoalteromonadaceae > Pseudoalteromonas > Pseudoalteromonas sp. MBR-15. The sequence continues at coordinate 10,828 of NZ_JBRJHH010000013.1, read as the reverse complement.
GTTGTCCAACCTTTCTGCTTGGCATATTGATTTATATAATCTCGAACTAGCCCAGCGTGTTCTTGTGTGGCACAGAAAACAATGGTTTTCTCTTTAGGGTTAAATAAGTCCATCCAATAGTGAACGCGTTTTTGTTCACGTGCTGGTATTGTGATAATTCGGTTGAAATCACCTTCCTTATACACTTTACCCGGTTCAGGATCACCATGAACAATTACACCGTCACCCGGTATATAAACGTATTCGTCCATAGTGCCGACAATTGGATAAACCTTAAATGGCGTTAAGAAACCATCATTAACACCTTCTTTTAACGTGTAACTGTAAACTGGTTCACCAAAGTACTTGTAGGTATCAGCATTATCTTTTCGTTTTGGTGTAGCGGTTAACCCTAATTGAACAGCAGGAGAGAAATACTCTAGAATTTTGCGCCAATTACTTTCATCGTTGGCCCCGCCACGGTGACACTCGTCAATGATGATGTAATCAAAAAAGTCAGCAGGGTATTCACCAAAATATGGCGTTTTATTGCCATGTTCATCTTCAGGCCCACTCATAAAGGTTTGGAAAATAGTAAAGAACACACTGGCATTTTTAGGCACCGAGCCTTTCTTTCGGATCTCACTCGGTTCTATACGAACGATGGCATCTTCACCAAATGGGCCAAAATCATTAAATGCTTGGTTTGCAAGTATGTTACGGTCTGCAAGGAATAGGATACGAGGTCTTTTTTTAGCGGCATCTGGATTTTTTTGTGCTGTTAAACTCCATCTACTCTGGAATAATTTCCATGAAGTTTGGAATGCAATGCATGTTTTCCCTGTGCCTGTCGCTAATGTTAGTAGAACCCGTTGTTTACCTTCAGCTATGGCATCCAGCGCATTATTGATGGCGTTTTCTTGATAATAGCGAGGTTGCCAATCACCTTTTGTCTCAAATGGAATTTCAGCAAATCGTTCACGCCATACTTTCTTGAAATCAGGCGTACCTTCAGGTTCACTATCGAAGATTTTCGCCCACATTTCTTCAGGAGATAAATAGCGGTCAACTAATCCCTCTGTACCGTTTACCATATCTATTTGATAGATTTCATGCCCATTAGTAGCATAGGCAAATCGGCATTGAAGGCGTTCAGCATAATCCTTAGCTTGGCGAACACCTTCGGTATAACTCAACCCTTCTTTTTTAGCCTCAACTACAGCTACTTTTTGCCCTTTGTAGATAAGCACATAATCGGCAATTAAACGCTGGCTTCGTTTGCCGCCAACTAATATGCGGCCTTTGGTTATTTCAAATTCCCTCCGAATACGGCTATCGCTATCACGTTCCCAGCCATCATAATCAAGACGAGGGTCAATATGATCTGCACGTGTTTCAGCTTCGTTACGATTAGCTTTTTTCTTCGGGATATACATTAGGCAGCAGCTCCTTTGCTATTTGTTAATTCTCCATTGAATGCTTTTTGTAAAACTGATTTTTTAAGTTCGTCTAATGCATTCAGCTTCTTTAAATAAATAGATTTAACTTGCTCAATTTCAGAATGTAGCTTTTGAATTACAGCAGCGTATTCTTTTTGCTTTTGGATTGGTGGAAGATTAATTGATAAATTGCTCAAGTCAGAGTTACTTAAGTTGGGCATTACTGCTCCCCCTGCAATTTTTTCTAACCTTGCCTTGCATACTTCTGAACTTAAATAATTAAGCAAATATTTACCGTCTACAGCAGAAGATGCTCTAATGAAGAAACTACCGGTCCCGCACAAATAGCCGCTTTCATTTTGAGAGATAAGCGCACAGCGTCCCATTTCTCCTCTACGGCTAATTACAATATCTCCGACTTGCATAATATAACTGGATAAGCGTTCCAGTGTTTCTTTCGACACTGTTTTGTTAAAATCAGGGACAATACCACTAGGTGTGATATGAGCAGGATTTACTAGAGGAGTACCATTTTTAATGTAGTCGCTTTTATGTAACAGCGAACCAAATGGTCCTGTAAAAACTCCACCAGTGATTTTTCCTAAGGACGTAGTAACCCAACTTCCATCACTATTATTAAAAATTTGTTGTAAATAGCTTTCATAAAGCTTCCTTGCATTTTCTAAATTCCTATCAACGGTTGCTCGTGCTTTATCAATATTAGTAAAGGCTTGCTCAAGAGTATCTACAATTCGCTCTTGTTCGTTTAAAGGAGGGATATCTACAATTAAACTTTGAAGCTTTTTAATCGTTAATGTATCAACAGTTGCACCGTTACCTTCATCTAACTGATCTTTCATTTTTGTTGAAGATAACCAGAGATTTATGTAGGCACTATTTACTTCAGATTTCCGTTCCAGCCAAAGCACACTTGCATCTTTGAAGTAAAATTTATCACTTTTCTTTACAACATAAGAATTCCCGATAGTCCCTATGGCAGTGATCATAATATCATTAGCAATTGGCACACCATGCTTGCTTTTGAACTCAGAATACAGCTCTTCAGTAATATATAATTCGTTATTTATAAAACCATTTTTTGATAGTTTTGTAATTTCTCGCCCTCTATAGAAAGGGACACCTGAGTTTTGCCACTGTGATTTCAATACTCGTTTACTAGAGCGGACGTTGTACAATTCTTTTAATGGGATTTTTTGCCACATTACAACAGCCCCTTAATATTGTACAAAATCGCTTCGCTCTCTTTATCTAATTTAATAATTTCTTCGATGATCTTTGAAGGCTCCCTTAATTGGGAAACTTCCACTACATTTGGGTTAGTAACAGATAAATCCCAAGTAGATTGCTCTAAACTTGTAAAGGGAATTGACCATGACTTATCCGAGTCAGCAAAGCTCTTTTGTAATTCAACAAACTCTTTTAAATCATCATCATTAAGCGGGTTTGTTTTACCTAAACTACGACCCGGATCTAATTGATAAAACCAAGTGCTTTGTGTCGGTTCACCTTTGGTAAAAAATAACACTACGGTTTTTACACCAGCGCCTAAGAATGTTTTAGCTGGGCAATCTAACACTGTATGTAGATTAAAATTTTCAAGTAATTCTTTACGCAGAGCTATTGAGGCATTATCGGTGTTTGATAAAAACGTATTTTTAATAACAACCGCAGCTCTTCCTCCGGGCTTGAGCGATTTCATAAAGTGCTGAAGGAATAGAAATGCCGTTTCACCCGTTTTAATTGGAAAGTTTTGTTGTACTTCTTTGCGCTCTTTGCCCCCGAATGGTGGATTAACCAGACAAATTGAATACTGATTGTTCGGTGTTATATCTTGCAGGTTTTCAGCTAGGGTGTTGGTATGAATAACATTAGGCGCTTCTATGCCATGAAGGATCATATTCATGATCGCAATAACGTACGCTAAAGACTTTTTCTCTTTGGCATAAAAAGTACGCTCTTGCAGTATCTTCAATTCATCAGTTTTCAGCTTTCTTTTTTCTGCTCCACCTTGACGAAGATAATCATATGCTTCACATAAGAACCCTGCTGAACCAGCAGCACCATCGTAAATCGTTTCACCAATTTGCGGCTGAACAACATCAATCATGGCGCGGATAAGTGGGCGAGGGGTATAGTATTCACCACCATTACGACCAGCATTACCCATGTTCTTAATTTTCACTTCGTATAGGTGAGATAGTTCGTGTTTTTCTTCTTGTGAGCGGAAACGTAATTCATCTACTTTTTCTAACGCATCACGAAGTGAGTAGCCGCTTTGAATTTTGTTTTTGATTTCACCAAATATTTCACCAATTTTATATTCAATGGTGTTTGGGTTATCAGCACGCTGTTTAAATGACTTCAGGTAAGGGAATAATTCTTGATCAACATAATCAATTAAGTCATCACCAGTAAGTGCATTATCATGATCAAATTCGCCAGATGCTGTTTTAGGCGCAGCCCAACTGCTCCAGCGATGCTCTTCATCAATGATGTACTTGTACTCTTCCATCATCAATTCAGCTTCTTGCGACTTCGCAAATTCTAGATCATCAAGATACTTAAGGAATAACATCCATGAAGTTTGTTCGGTGTAGTCTAATTCGCTGGAACAACCAGCATCTTTATGGAGAATGTCATCGATATTTTTAAACGTTTGTTCAAACATTATTATTTTGTCCCTGATAGGCTGTCGCCTATTAAAATATTTCTATTAATTCTTAACTGTTTTCTAGCGCTTTATTTAATGTTGGCCTGCTTACATCAAAATGCTTTGCCACTTCTGCTTTAGTCATGTTTGGATCAAGCAACATGGCCTGCGCTTTATTAATATCAGTAGGTGTTAGCTTTTGTTTTCTGCCACCTTTGCGGCCTCTCGCTCTTGCAGCCTCAAGTCCAGCTTTTGTTCTTTCAGAAATTAACCTTCGTTCAAATTGAGCGATAGAACCAATCATATGAAACGCTAGCTCACCTACTGCTGTTGTTGTATCAATGCTCTCATTTAAACTAATAAACTGTACCTCTTGCGATTTAAAGCCATCTAGCAACTCAATTAAATCTTTTAAACTACGACCTAACCTGTCTAAACGTTGAACAACCACAATATCACCTGAACGTAGAGTGTCGATCATACGCTCAAGTTCAGGTCGTTGTTTTGATCTTCCACTACATTTTTCTTGATAAATACGTTCACAACCTGCGGCCTCTAATGCATCCATTTGGGCGACTTCTGATTGTTCATCCGTACTTACTCGTGCGTAGCCGATTTTCATAACAATCCTAAAATAAAGGTAGGTTTTATTTACATAGATTAATTTACGGGTTGTTTTACGTTAAAGCAAGATGTTTTATGTTGGAATATTATTTTCAGGAATGTGTAAATAAAATGGTCGTTTTATTTACATTGAACACTCTAAAATTAATTGGTTACGATAGACCTTATTTATTGTTACTTGGTAACGTAAAATAATAGACTATAATGCTTTTACAGCTAATGAAGGATTAGATAAATGAGTAGTAACCGTGGTCGCCCACCAAAAAAGATGGATGCTAACTCCATCGTTTATATTATCAATGATATGTATATGAATGCCTCGTACTTCGAGAAGCTCTTTCAAAACTCATTTGATACAAGCATTGTAAATTTTCAAGTATTCATTAAATATTTTCATGAAAGAATTGCTGCAACTACAGCAGATCCCACTAAGTTACTCGTAAGTGAAATGGAATTGTCAGAAATACTGGAGCAGTACAAAAGCTTCGGACTGTCTGAAAGTGAAATTAACGATAAAATGCAAAAGTACAAAGATCGTGTTCCATGCATTACTTCAGAAGATATTGAGGAATTTCAGGGAGAAGTGAACAAGCTGTCTGACAAGGTTTGGATTAAGTATCAAAATCGTTTACGACAACAAAAACATAGAGAGGCAAACGCTACAAAAAACATACCTTTCAGCCACGCTGATTATCACAAGCTAAAAGAGATGAAGCTAAATAAAGAATGTGGCACATGGAGCGAATTAATTGCAGATCTTTATGATGATTATGAGCAAGCAATACATTTAGCCAATATCTTAGAGGTTGAAGACTTACATAAAGCTTATATTGAAACCTCAAGGCTTTTAGAGCTTCTTGATTCAAGTTCAATTGAACAAGCTAAAGATAGAATTAATTTGCTACTAAAACTAACGAACACTACAGATCTAGTGGATTTACTAGAGCGCAGTGAAAAAGAGTACAAAGACACATGGACATAACAAATATCAAAGGCGAAGAATGCTCTGCTTGTAACAACAAACATATTGATGTCCGCACAGAGGTTATTATTCCACCATTAGGCAGTAAGCCGGGTCACATTCGAAAAGCTATCTTTTTTCGTTGTAAAGACCACATAAACTGTAGCACTGATGAAATGGAGTACTTGGCACTGCTTAAGTCAATGAATGTTAGGCTCGAAGACTTACGCTTTGATACATGTGCATCACCACATGATTCTGTTGGAAGCGCACGAAAAGGCGTGACAGTTACTCACAAGGCTAGTAATACTGTTGTTAGTTATACTGAAGAAAAATATCAGTCGTTTAATAAGATCAGGGCTGTTCAGAAGCTTAAATCTAAACTAAATAGTTAGAATATGAATTAACGTTACCACGTAACAAAAAATATTGGAGTCATCATGGCTAGAAGAGATAGAGAAGATTTGAAGCAAAAATCATTTACATCTAGAGAAATGTCTAGATTGCCTGAGGAATTGCATGAATTAGATTTTGGAAAGGTAGCTATTATCGAAGGTAAAGCATTTATGAGAGTTAAGGATGATATCATTAACAATAAGAATAACGAACTTAATTAATATTACCACGTAACGTTAATTAAGTTCGTTATCTGAATAAGTTTTAACTTGAACTATGGGATTCGGATAGAGTTCAACCAAATCTGACTGTCACTTAGCTGCTGATAGGGGGTTGCGGTACTTGCTCGTTTATCCCAAAAAAATGAGCAAGAGTACTTGTACCATTCAGTTCATAATGCTCAGTTTTCTCATACTTTTTCTAATGGAGCACATTCACTGTAATAACCTTGGATTACAATGTTGCTAGCTTCGCTTTAATCCAGTGAAAAGCTGTCTTAGACAGTTCCGTTCCCCAATTCCAAGCAGCCTTTGCCTCTTCTGTATGGTCGTTTTTAAAGACCAATATAAACATAATAAATGCTAACACCAGCCCGACCCTAAGCATCCAGTCAGACATTGTATCTATAAAATCAACTCGGCCTTTGGCTTTAACTAATTGAGCATCAAGTTTATCTTGTGCATCTTTAGCATGAGATTTCACTTCTTCAGCTTCAGTCCTAGACTTGACATAATGGCCTAACGCTCTATCAAAGGTGTCCTTAAAATGGTCTAAGTTTTCTCGAAGAAGCTCATTGGATTTTGTTATCAATACTTTAGTCATTACCACACCAACAACAATTGCAACCACCCCTAGGAAGTTGTTTGTCCTCGCTAAGGCACCAATTGCGACCATTACACCCGGTAAAGCAAACGCTTTGGTTTGTGATGACGTAACCAAATCCTGTAGCTTACCAACAAAGCTCAAATGCTGCTCATCAATTTCTCGAAGCTGGCTATCTACAGTAAATCGATTAACATAGATTTCATAATTCTCACAATATCTATCATGGAACTTCTTGGTATTTGATAGAAAAACCTCAAATGGGTTGTTTCCATCTTCTATTGAAGACATGATTTCAGCAAATGAAACCAACATGACACTTTGCCTATCTTTGGTCTGGGCATCTTCTAAATGCCAACTACCATGTAAACGCTCGTATCTCGCTTCATCACAGTCTAATTCCAATTGCTCAATTAATTGGAGGTCAACAAACGGACTAATCTGATATGGCTTGGTCTTGCCCTCTTTGTGATGAACAAAGAACACCAATACCTTGTTATCTTGAATATGGTCAGCCATATCAGATAACAACTTCACCCACTTAGTAACGTGAACAACCTTTTTCAGTAACGGTTCATCTGTATCCGATTCAGATAGTTTCCGATCAAGAATACAAAACTTTGAAGGTATGCTCTTTTTTCGAACACACTGTCGCATGAAGTTGTCTAAGGTCGAATAGAAGTACTCCTTGAAACCATCCAGCCAATGCTCACTTCCAGCTTCAAATTCAAGACATAACGAACCACCTTCAGCTTTAAGGTAACATGAGCTATTTACCTCTTTGAGAGCTTTTTCTAAATGCGTAAAGTCTTTGCATTCAGCAATATTTTCATCAAGCTTATAAGTATAAAGCTGTATGTCTTTGTCGTAGTCTGTTTGCTCACCATCCTTGATGAACGAGCTAAACAAATGGCTTGAGTCATACATCAAAGTTAATTCCCGTTTGGTAATGCTTCCAATAACTCACGATGCTGTTCGTCATCTTGCACTTCTATGTAAATCGTTCTTGTTCCGGCATCGTACCTAATACTCTTTTCCACATCCTCTACAGTACCCAAAGCACTTCTTTTGATGCGATAAAAGTAATCCTGCCCTTTCTGACCTTCAATGTTAGTCGCTTTCTGCAATTGCCCACGAGTTACATCGAAGATTTCACTGATTTTGTAATCATTCTCATTAATGAACGTAATAAAGTCCTCAGCAGTGATCTCATCAATACGATCAGGTAAACTCGAAATTACTTTTCTAGCGACGCTGTTCACGCTGATTTGTTTACCTTTCTTCTCGGCAATCAAAAGCTCCACTTCATCTTGAAGCTTACGAATGTGAGCAGTTTTTAGGTTCAAACCCTTACCGAACTGTTCAATCGCATCAAAAATACTGGATACACTCACAGTGTTATCTATCATATTCTTTGTGCCAAGAGCTTCTTGAAAAAATTGTCCTGTTGAGCGACCCGAGATAAATCTTAGGTAAGCTTGGTCTTGATGTTCTTCAATGTGGTCAGGGTAAACAGAATCAAATAATGTTAAATCATACAACACAGCTTGTCTCAGTGTATCTACATCAATAGACTTAAATCTTGTAGGTACAAGACCAGCACCAAAGTCAAACACATCTTTCTTGTCTACCATAACCACTAACAAGCGACCTAAGTCCTCTTCCTCACCTTCATTGCAGTAATGAATAAAGACCATATGACCGACTTGTGTGTTACCGCGACCATCTTCATTTAATGAAGATTTAAGTCTCTCCATCATGCTTCGAGTGGTATCCTCAAAAACACCACCAGTATCAGCATTAAACTTAGTCAGAATTGTTGGTATCGAATTCCTACCAGTATCCACACTTAAGAAACCATAAGTCTTAGTCTTACGTCTAAACTTCGCTTCTATCTCCTGAACAAAGTTTAGTGCGTTCTCGTTACCGCTGTCCCAGACATCTCCAAACTCATAGCCAAAACGACTATCTCGTTTACTAACCTCTGCGGCAATAGCGTTAAGTACGACTAGTGGTGCTACCATATTCCTTCCTAATGGTTATGTAACAAAAACTGTAAGGATATTATCATGTAGGATTTATATAAAACTAGTTGTTTATCAGACCATTGATAACCTATATTTTCAATATCTGCTGGGAGTATAGCTATTTCGATATTTACACAGACTTACTTGAGGAGCGGATGCCCAGTCACGACGACCGAATCCTGCGTTTTATGCACCCAACAGATCTAAATGTGTTGAGAGGTTATAAATCTTCCCGAGTCTGCTTTGGTTGAAAAAGCCAGATATTGCCGTGTCGTAGCATCGCTATGTCAGCCACAAGACTGGAGAGGCTGTAATGACAATACCGATTCATGAACGCAGGTTATCAAGATACTTGAAGTTATCCATGAAATACTAAATTAGCAAAGTTGCAGGCAAATTTCTGTCCAAAAACGAGTTTATCCACCCGTCTGCAATTAGCTCATAGAAAACCTAATCAACTGTACGATTTGATCGAATCCATAATTTAAATTGTCAGATTTGATATGAGATACTACACGTTATCACAATACTACACGTTATCTACAATTTTTATATCTACGTCCGTAATAAATAAAAAATCATTGCTATTGATTTTATTAGAAGTAATGCGCTCTTTAATAATTCTTTGCCATCTATCCGTGACGATCACACGATGAGCTTCAACCCCAATTTTTCTTGCTTCATTTATGATATGTTCAAGGATCATCATGGCGTAATGAGTAGCATATCCTTCTTCTGAGATCGGCAACACATATACGCTACCAGAGCTTTGATGTATCTCAAATTCATTCAGACTTCGTTTAATGAATACAGCTTGATCTGAACCAGAACTAAGCCGCCATCTATCATCTCTGCTCCACGATGCAAAAATTTTAAAGAACGGTTTTTTATCTGTTTCTTTAAACCGGATCAGAGTCCACCCTTCAGCGTTATAAATAGAATTGTTATTTTTGTTAGCAGCCAATAGTTAAGCCTCGAAAAAGAACTATTTGATGTTACTCAGTAACGTTATTTAATGTCTGTTTTATTTTTTCAGCTTCTTGATGCGGAATTGAAACGACACCATCGCAGTTGTCACATACAGCAACTAACACATTATTCACAACTACACTTTTATCGCTCAGCGGTACATCTCTATACTGAAAAGTAGTCACTACAACAGATTCACAGTTAACACATATTGCTTTTGATTTATCATTTTCTTTAGCTTTTTTCATTCGCTACTAGCCTCTCTAAAACCATCATAATCCAAGCCCAATATACTTATATAGCTGATGCACAGTTGATTACAACGATTGTGTTTTATGTCTGAAATGATAATAAAGTCGTTGTTTTTAAGAACTTCAACATCTATCCGCTGAATCACAAACTTACTTATGTCACGCTGCCAACCAATGTATATTGAAATAGCTTTGAAGCCCTTAGTCGGCTTTTTGCTCATTAGCTCTTTGCCATAGGCTTTAATAAGTCTGTTGAAATAGCGCTTGGTTTTATGGTGATTGAAGCTGATTAGATTCATTTTCGTTACCTAGTAACATTATTTAATGTTTTATCCCAACCAACAAACAGATTAGGAAATATCTAATTGCTTCATTTCTTCACACGACAAAACCGTTAAATTATATTGATACCCATCGTCTAAATTTATTTTTTCCCATAACGCAAAATTTGCTCGCTGCATACCTTCAACATGAGCCAAATGAAAAGCAGGACAAAGAGACCAATCATCCTGCTTGTTAACAGAGATAACTATTTTGTTACTAATATGAGCTACCATATTTACACGTTCTTTGACTTGACCATCTGCATTTGACTGTAGTGGTCAACTAATTTTGGCCACAGTTTTAGAATCTTGATATCTAACCTCAGATTCATTCGGCGCTAAACCAGCATTATAATGATGTGGTCT